>CAYSTQ010000071.1:0-8173 GCA_964433855.1 uncultured Thermoproteales archaeon | reverse complement strand
TTTCTAGTTTTTATAACGACCCTTTGGGCCAACAACACCTGATCAAACCAGCCACCGAGAGGGTTGAAGGTCACATAGCCCTCATTCGTGACGCCTGTGACGATGAAGCCCACCTCATCGGCATGTCCAGCCACCATCACCCTAGGCCTCTCAGAACCCCCTTTCTTAACGAAAAGGAGCGAGCCGAGATTATCCCGTTTCACATCGTCGGCGTACTTCGAGTATTTCTCCTTAAACATTCTAAGAACATCGTCCTCGAAGCCGGATGGCCCGAACGCCTCGCAAACCTTTCCGAAAAACTCTATGCTCTCCCTCTCCAACTTATACATTTCACACACCCTTTTATTTCTCTCTTTCCCCGTATTCTGTCGTGAATAGGTGTATAATTTTTTCGCTTTCACCTAAGAAAACTTTACAGATACGAAACTTTTAGAAACCGTTAAAACTCTAAATCCTAGAAAGGTATTATAAGGCAGCAATCCGTTTAAATCCTTCCACGGCCTAATAATGTGGAGGCGTGAAGTATGGCTACATCCCTGTTTGACGAAGGCGAGATTAAAAAGGAGATAATAAGGGTGATGCGTGAGCTATACAGGCGGGGCCTTGTATCAGCTCTAGGCGGTAACGTCAGCGCCCGCATGCCGGGATCAGAGGAAATATGGATCACGCCCAGCGGTGTTTTCAAAGGAGAGCTAAACGAGGATGACTTGATAAAGATAGATCTTGAAGGAAACGTCCTAGAGGGATTTATGAGGCCATCGGTTGAATGGCCAATGCACGTCAAGATATACAAGGTTAGGCCCGATGTAAACGCCGTGGTCCACGCGCATAACCCTGTTACAACAGGCCTAGCGCTAGCGGGCATAGCCCCAAAGCCGATAACGGTTGAAGCGGTTGTAACACTGCGTAAAGTCCCTATAGTCCCCTTCAATTTCCCGGGGACAGACGAGCTAGCTGAAGCAGTCGGGGAATACATCCAGGGAGGCGCCAGGGCGCTCATACTCCAAAACCATGGCGTGGTGGCCGTAGGCTATAACCTCGTGGAGGCCGAGGCGATAGTTGAAACCCTTGAAGAAGTCTCGATGACAATGATGGCTGCTTTAATAGCCGGGGCAAAGGAGCCGCCGCTTATACCTGAGCGTGACATGGAGCTGGCTAAGAAGCTCTACGGAATCTAGCGTGGTGACCGTATGGAGTGGTACGGATACTGTGGAAAAATACTCAGGGTCAACCTGTCAACGGAGAAGGTCAGGGTTGAGGAACTAAGCCCGGAAGACGTCACGCTGTACCTAGGCGGCACAGGTCTCGCGGCTAAGATAATATGTAGCGAGGTCAGCCCTAGTGTGTCACCGTTCAGCCCTGAAAACAAGCTGGTCTTCATGACCGGCGCCCTTACAGGCACCATAATACCTGGCGCCAACAAGGTTACCGTAGCCGCTAAATCCCCCCTTACCGGCGGCTGGGGTGAAGCACATCTGGGCGGGTTCTGGGGGCCAGAGCTGAAGGCGGCAGGTTTTGACGGAGTAGTAGTGGAGGGAACAGCTTCCTCACCAGTGTATTTACTGGTAAGAGACGGAGAAGTCGAGATAAGAGACGCTAGCGGGCTCTGGGGCCTCTCGACGTCGAAAACCGAGGAAACTATTCGGAAAGAAGAGAACGACCAGAAAATACGGGTTCTAAGCATAGGGCCAGCCGGAGAGAACCTGGTTAGATATGCCGTCATAGTCTCCGACGAAAGAGTTGCCGGTAGAACCGGCATGGGAGCTGTAATGGGATCTAAAAAACTTAAAGCGGTGGCGGTCCGAGGGAAAGGCCGCATAGCTGAGAAGGAAAGGGAGAGAATACGGAGCCTTGTAAGAAGGCTATACCCCATCATAATGTCGTCCCCTCCTGTGCAGATAAGGTCTCTCTACGGGACTAATGGTGAAATGGAGGTCTTCCATGAGTATGGGGATCTACCGGTAAAGAACTTCACCAAAGGGGCGTGGGACGGAGTCCATAGGATAAGCGGGCAGAACATTGTTAAATACATGCTGAAGCGTCATAGGGCGTGCTTTAACTGTCCAGTTCACTGCTGGAAAGAGGTAGAGATCAAAAAAGGCAAATACAGCGGTGTGAAGACTAGGGCGCCTGAATATGAGACGGCTGGGGCTTTAGGCTCATTGATTATGAACAGTGATCCGGACGCCTTAGCGGCGATGGAGTACCTGTGTAATGAGTTGGGGCTTGACGTGATATCGACCGGTGTAACCATAGCATGGGCTATGGAGGCTTATGAACGGGGAGCCTTAACTAGTAGTGACGCAGGCGGCCTAAAACTTGAATGGGGCAACGCTGACACAGTACTAAGCCTTATAGAAATGATAGCTCGCCGGGAAGGTTTAGGAGATCTGCTAGCGGAAGGCTGTATGCGGGCATCGCTTAAACTGGGGAGGGGGTCGGAGGAGTACGCCATGCATGTGCGCGGTGTCGAGATCCCGATGCATGACCCGCGCGCGTTTAAAGGCATGGGGCTCGTATACGCGACCTCAAACAGGGGCGCGGATCATCTCTACGGAACCACCTTCCGTGTAGAACAGGGGGAAAGGATACCCGACTTAAAGATCTACAAGAGGTATGATAGGTTTAAAGAAGAAGACAAGGGATGGCTAGTCGCCGTGCTCCAGAACTGGGACGAAGTAGTAGAGTCGCTCGGATTATGTAAATTTGTCACTCTTCCACCCGGCCACGTAGCCGGCTTCTATAGCTTAGTTACGGGAATAGCTAAAACGGTTCCTGGGTTACTGGTTGACGGGGAAAGAATATTCAATATGAAGAGAATGTTTAACATATATGCTGGTTTGGGCGGGTCTGAGGATAGACTCCCCAGAAGGTTTCTCAACGAGCCGTTAAAAGAAGGCGGCGCTAAAGGAGAGACGGTAGCTCTCGAGACCATGCTTAAAGAGTATTACGAGGTCAGAGGATGGGATGAAAACGGAGTTCCTAAAGAAGAAACCTTGAAACGGCTAGGCCTCGAATGGATCCTTAAATCCTAAAAGAAAATAAAACTCGGACAAAGTTTTTAGGCTGGAAACGTTCTATACATTGAAGTTCTAGAGCTATACCAGAAAATTATCGGGAAACGGTGAGAGTTAATGGGTAAGGATAGGCTGTGTTCGGTTAGGGGCTGTGATGAGACCGCCGTTCGCGCGGTATCGCTTCAAGAACTCAAAATAGCCGGTTTCCTACCCCCTTTAGAGCTTGAAGAAAGACAGACAAAAGTGTATCTCTGTAAGCAACACTATAAGGAATACAAAAAACTCTCGAAGAAGGAGAAGCGTCTAGAGAAGTGGAGACAGGGACTCTTTAAATAGCGGAAACGTATTTTCCTCTAGACGCCAGCCCTCCCCGGGCCCAGATGGTTTAACCACTATACGATACCTACTTAAGCCCTTGACGCTAATATTAAACAGTGTTTTAGGTGAACTGGATGTTGCCCGAGGAAGACAAGGGGTCTCCGGAAGACGCTGTACAGGCTGGATCCGCTGAGGGGTCCTCAGGCTTTCCAGTAGTTGAAACTCCGCGTAACACCGGTAGCTGCATTCTTCTTTCCATCGACTACGATGGGTCTTCAGGTAAGGCCCTAGCTAAACTTTATGAAATAGAGACCGGCAGAATAGTTTTCTGGCGCGATAACACAGGGCATAAACCCTATCTTTTAACAGACTTAATGCCGGAGGAAATAGTGGACAAGTATCCTGACGTTGTAAGACACAAGGGTTTTGACCATCTAGAAGTTGTGAAGAAATACGATCTTCTCAACGACCGGGAGGTCGTTTTAACCAAGGTGGTCGCCAGGGATCCTCTTAGCATAGGCGGTGGAAGAAACGCTATAAGGGATATTCTGCCCAGAACCTGGGAATCTAAAATAAAGTACTATCTCTGCTACATATATGACAGGCATATCGTGCCAGGGATGTTCTACAGAATAAAAAACGGCGAGCTAATGTCAGAGCCTGTTGAAGTGCCGCAGGAGGTCGTTGAAAAGGTATACGGCATGTATAGAGACAGGGATCTCAGGGATGAGGCCGTGAAATGGATAACCCTGTTCCAGGCACCTATGCCTGACATACGTAGAGTAGCCATAGATATCGAGGTGTACTCCCCAATACCTGACAGAATACCTAATCCTAAAGAGGCTAAATACCAGGTCATATGCGTAGCCATCTCCTCCAACGACCATGTGAGGAAAGTCTTCCTGCTGAGAAGGGGAGAGGTCGAGGAGGGGGAGAGGCCCGATGGCCTGCCGGACGACGTCGAGATAATATACTACGACGACGAAAGAAGGCTGATAGAAGACGTATTCAGAGCGATAAGTAATTATCCAATGCTACTAACTTTCAACGGCGACAATTTCGACCTCCCATACCTCTATCACAGGGCTAAAAACCTGGGCATGACGGAGGAACGCATCCCTATAACACTGTCCAGGGATTCCGCAACTCTCAAGACAGGTATACATCTCGACCTATACAAGTTCTTTAGCAATAGAGCCATGCAGGTATACGCCTTCAGCGGAAAATACCAGGAGGCAAAAACCCTAGACTCAATATCGCAAGCCCTCTTAGGCATAGGTAAGATACAGCTCGACCGGGGGATCTCTGAGCTAAGCCTACTCGACCTGGCAACCTACTGTTTCAGAGACGCCGACTTAACCCTTAGACTGACGACCTTTGACGACAACCTAGTGATAAAACTCATGATACTTATGATGCGTATAGCCAAGCTGCCGATCGAGGACGTCAACAGGCTCGGCATATCCAACTGGATAAAAAGCATGATGTACTTCGAACATAGACGGCGCGGCTATCTAATACCCAACTCCGAGGACATAATCAAGGTTAAAGGACAGGCAACCACCAAAGCCGTTATAAAAGGCAAAAAATACCTAGGCGCCATAGTGATAGACCCGGTACCCGGCGTCTTCTTCAACGTGGTAGTAGTGGACTTCGCATCCCTGTACCCATCCGTGGTCAAAACCTGGAACCTCTCATACGAAACGGTTAGATGCCCCCATGAGGAGTGTAAAACAAATATTATACCTGGCACACCCCACTGGGTCTGCAGGAAGAGAAAAGGATTATCGTCCACAATAATAGGGTTCCTGAGGGACTTCAGAGTCTACATCTACAAGCCTCTAAGCAAGGATAAAAACCTGGATCCCAGTCTCAGAAGCCAGTACGACGTAGTTCAAAGAGCCCTTAAAGTATTCATCAACGCAAGCTACGGAGTATTCGGAGCCGAAGCCTTCCCCCTTTACTGCCCCCCTGTCGCCGAAAGCACGACGGCTCTAGGCCGATACTCCATATACATGACCCTCACCAAGGCCATGGAAATGGGGCTACCCGTACTCTACGGAGACACCGACAGCCTCTTCCTCTGGAACCCGCCAGAGGAAAAACTCGAAGAACTCTTTAAATGGTCTTCCAGAACACTCGGTATAGACCTAGACAAGGATAAAGTATACCGCTTCGTCGCCTTCAGCGGACTTAAAAAGAACTACCTAGGCATAATGGACGACGGAAGCTTCGACATAAAAGGCATGGTAGGCAAGAAAAGAAACACACCACAGTTCATACAAAAGCTCTTCATAGAGCTTTCAAAAATACTGTCAAAGCTTCAGAGCCCGAAAGACATAGAGTCCGTCGTAGAGTCCGTCAAAGAGCTAACCAAAGAAAGCTACGAAAAACTTAGAAAACATGAATTCTCGCTCGACGAGCTAGCCTTCAGAGTAGCCCTAACCAAGGATCCCAGCCAGTACGTGAAAAACACGCCGCAACACGTTAAAGCCGCGCGCGCCCTCGAGGCCTACGGTAAAAAGCTTGAAGCCGGAGACATAATAAGCTTCGTCAAGGTGAGAAGCGGCGATGGCGTAAAGCCTGTTCAGCTAGCCAGGATAGACGAGGTAGACGAGGATAAATACGTAGACTACATCGAGACCACGTTCAGACAAGTGCTCGAAGCAATAGGGGTAGATTTCGATGAGCTAATGGGGTCATCCCACATGGACATGTTCCTAAAATAACCATCGTAAACACCCGGAACAACAAAGAGCCACGCTTATTTTTTCAAGAATCCTCTAGCGCTGCCGCTGCATACTCAAGAAGCTCTTTAACCACAGCTTCGTTAACGTAGGGCGCTATTATCACTATGTTTCTAAGATCTATCCGGTCCTCCTGCCAATCGTTATCGTTAGATATCTCGTACATCGGCAGGTCAAAGAAAGCCTTCGAACCAGCCCTTCTAAGCCCGTAAACCCTAAACCTATTAAAGTCCTCCTTGCTCAACGGGAGGCCAAGAGCCACAGTATGGTAGTCCCTAGTTACCACAAGATCCGAGTTCCTAGGATCCCACTCCTTGACGGCTTCAAGAGCAACCTTCTTAACTATAGCCTCAAGTGATTCATCCCTAACCTTGATTATTTCCGGCTCCATCCCTCTCCTCTGCCTTATAACAACGAATTCCTGCATTCAACCCCCCTTTCAATCCGACCGAGCTAAAATATTAAGCTTAACTTTTTATTCCTTCTCCCTCAGCAGCTCACTAAGCGTCTTCGTCTTACCCTTAGCCTTGTACACTATCTTAGTATCTAGCCTCACGGGCATCCCGAGGTTTTCAAACAGCTCAAGCAGAGCCGCCCCATCTATCCTATCTATCCTTCCAGACCTTATCAGCCTGGCAAGCTCCTCCACAACCCTTCTAGTAGCTCTAGGATAAAGCCTAAGCGCCTGTTCTAAGACCTCGTCGCCGCGGTTAACCAGTCTGCTCCTAACCAGCTCGAGAGGATCTATTTGAGGTTGCCGCTGGCTTCTCCCCTGGGCAGCCAGTATCCTTCTCTTCAGCTCCAGCAGTTTACGCATCTTTAGCAGATCCAGCTCCTCGTCCACGTCGGCCACCTCAATAATATTCTAGAATTTAGAGTCTTGCCTCCTCTAAAAAAGTTATCTGTTGTAGGGTAAGCCAACCGTTAGAGAAATATATGAAAAGATTTTACTTGATGACCTTAATCATCAAAAAGCGAGTCATATATCCGCAGGATAAACGTTTAAAATATATAAATATTATGATTAAGGCGAGGAAAGCATTATATCTAAACAATCTACATATTTAAACGGAGGTGCAAACATGTCCGAACCCAAGAAGCCCAGGAGAAGGAAAGCGCCAGCCGCAGGCCTACTCCCCCTAGTAGTTTTAAAACTACTGTCCGAGAAGCCGATGCACGGCTACCAGATAGCCGAGGAAATATTCCAGCGCATAGGGTACCGCATGGCTCTGCCCCCAATATACATGGCGCTGAGGAGATTAGAGTCAAGGGGTTTTGTCAGATCCGAATGGATAACTGGCAGCAGCGGTCCAGCCCGCCGAATATATCACATAACGGAGGAGGGAAAGGCACTCCTGGAAAGCAGGATAAAAAGGCTTAGAATAATTAAAAAGCTAGCAGACATGGTTCTTGAATAAGGTAAGGGTGCAGCAGGCTACAGAAGTTTTAGCGTTCTCCACCTCGATACCTCCTTAAACATTAAGCCCTTAGCTGTAGCATGCAGCTGGTCTAAGCCATAATCAAGCTAGCTAACTTTTTCATTTACTTTTGATGACGTTCTCAGAAAAAGGCTGTTTAAAAATAGCAGTCCGATAATCGCCGTTTCGAAAACACCAACCGCCTTCATAGCCTATATCTATGTTGAAGACACCGGCACCTCTACACCCAGGTTAAAGGCAAAGTAGAAGTTATAATTAAACCATTAAATCAACCCTACGGGATCCATGAATCCACCGTTAAAGACCTGTTCGTATTTCACAACATATTCGCACAAACCATAAAACATCAAAAGCTAAACACCTATATCATCAAAGCAGATAGATTAACCCGCCTAAAACAGCCACAGTATAGGTCAGGGTGTAGCGGTTTAATAAGCGTTTTGATCAGTCCCTCCATTCATTTTATGCCTTAACAATTTGGTACAAACATCGGAGCCCCCCGGCTTTCATTAACCGTTTAACTTGTATAAGTATTGGCCAGCCTTATTTTTAACTTTTAACAAAATAAACGTTTAAATATGTTTTAACTAAAAAGACATGTCATGGGCTCCGGATACATACTCGAAGTCCTGGACTACTGTCCCAGATGCAA
>CAYSTQ010000070.1:0-8204 GCA_964433855.1 uncultured Thermoproteales archaeon | reverse complement strand
CCTTATAACCGGGACAGACCCGGAGGCCATGCCCTCCATGATGAAGTTGCTGATCCAGGCATTAAATGAAAAAGGCCTGATCTAGCGTAGCCTGATTTAAGTTAATGGCTCCCAGACGCTAGTTTATTAGGTGCTAGAACGCCTTTTGTTTCTGCTAGAAACGTTAATGGGTGTGCTAGGTTTTTAGTGGGCCCGGCCGCAGCATTCCTATCTGACTAGCGGCGATCTAAAGAGACGACGAATATCCGTAAACTCGCCTCTTCTCTCTAAACAGGGAGAGTATAAAAGTTTTAAAATATAGATTGGGGATGTTTAGGGGATGTTTTTAAAGAACCCGAGGATAACTTAATTATTAAAATATGCACTATGCGCTATGGATTAGGGGTGGTTTAATGCCCTCTCTTAACCCTAGAGGGGTCCTGGACGGCCTAGTGGCTAAGGCCTATTTTCCAGGGAGAAAAATAGTGGCTGTCAGCCTTGAGGCTGAAGAGGGGGCGATCCGTCCCGTAGTTGAGCTTTGTTCAAGGCTTGGAATAGGGCTTTTAAGCATGATTGTTCAGACGCATCCGGGTAGAGGCTCTACGAGTATCACCGTCTTCCTCGATCTGACGAGCGTCATGATTAATGGCAGCACGCTATTGAGAGAGATAAGGAGGTTACCGGAGGTTCGGCATGCTGAAATGGTTGACCTTCCATTGACGCATGGCGAGGCTAGACTCGTAGCCTTCACACTGGCCGATATGGATAGGTTGTTTAGCCTTCTGAGAGAGGCCGGCTCAGGCGGTCTGGCGATAATGTATCATATGGGTTTTAGGGCTGGTCAGGCGCTTGCTGATAAAATAGGTAGTTACTATGGTGATGGGCTTAGAGCGACTAGGCACATGTTGCTCTATTACGAGAGCCTGGGACACGGGAGATACGTGCTTAAAGAGTATTTTGAGGGAAGACGGTGCAGGGTGGTCGTCGAGGAACTGGTTGAATGCGTGAATTCTAAAACTGGAGCTCCTTCCAGCCAGCTTTTCAGAGGCGTTCTCGCAGGCTTCCTATCTGAGCTATGGGGTAAGAAGGTGGATGTTAAAGAGGTTAAATGCGTCGCAGCCGGCGATCCTCACTGCGAATTTTTAGCTGAGGCTAAAACCAGATGACTAGCTAACCGTCAGCGTTGGGGAACCTGTATAAACCTTAACTGCAATATTTCTCTTTGACGCGTTAATACTGTGGGGATTAAGCAAGGATGCTGCAGGGTCGGGCATGGTTAAAAATACTTAAGATAGTAGAGCTTGAATATAGGGATCGATACAAGGCATGCATAGCCCATGTTACGTCAAACACGGATTTCCCCGGGGCAAAGATAGCTGTACGCCCTCCTCCAGGCGCCTTAATAAAGTCCGCATATCCTTCATGGCCTTGCTTTTTCAGCGAGGAAGAGCTGGTGTGGCTTGCCAAAACATATACTCGAAGGTTCCCATGTGAAACGCTCTACTCTTTCGGCGTTAGACTTGAAATAGAGGGTAAGCCCCCCTTTCCCCGTGCTAAACTGTTCAGATGGGAGATTAAGGGGGAGGAAGAGTTCACACATATATTTTTCGATATAGAGCTTCCGATAGAGTTCTCTTTAACCATAGGTCCGTTTAAAAAACTTGTAAAGGCCGAGCTAGAGCAGGGCCTAGTCAACGCTATGAAGAGCGGTTTTATTCAAGCCTCTTCGCTCCACGGCAGGCTAGCGGGAGCGGCTACAGCTGTCTTCCAGCCATATGCAATAACCGGTAGTGTTGAGGCCAAGCTAAACGATGAACAGCTGCCTTTCATGGTTAAACTGTACGGTTTAGGGAATGCCTCGGTGGATTACAGGGTTTTAATCAGGTTACCCGACCTATGCCCGTTCTAACAGTTAACAATAAGTCTGCTAGAAAACACGGGAAACTGGAGGACCGATAGACAATATTTAAACAGTAAGCCTTTAAACCAGGATCAATGGATTAAAAGAGAGAAAATTGGAACGGGTTTTATTTAGGCATGCGTTTAACCAGGATCAATACTATTACAGCCATTATGGCTATTATCGCGGCGCCAACTCCGTACAGCGCTATTTCCCCCAGATTTATTCCTCCGCCCTCGTTGGCCACGCCCTTGCTGGGCTTAGGATCTGGGAGCTCTCTTCCAGCGTCTTCAAGTGCTACCGCGTAGCTGCCCCAGTCATCCCAGCCACCGTAGTAATATATGGCTAGTACAACAGGTCCATTAGCCATTATCCTGTGAACCATGGGGCCTATGAAGCGGACCAATCCCTGCTCCCGAGAGGCGTTAAACCAGTAGGCCATCTCCTTCCTGCTAATTAGTATGCCGTAGTCATCTCCGCTTAACGAGAACGCCGGGTAGCCGTCTATAGTTATGTCCACCGGCCGGTCGGAGAAGACAACGGCGTAGGCTGGGATGGTGGGCGGCAGATAAAAAGCCATTTCGAAGTTGCCTGGCACGCTGACAACCGTGAAGTCGTCCCCGAAACCGTATTGCCCGCTGAAAACCGATATGTTCCCCGTGCTCACAACCCGTAGAGTACCCGGCGTTGATGAATTGAATATCCAGGGTGTTCCAACCGCTATGTCACCTTCGGTGAGCTCTTTGCTTCCGATCAGTTTACCGGATTCGTCGTAGACGTAAACCTTACAGGCCTCATACGGTATCACTATAAGGTAGCCTTCGTCTAGGAACGAGAAGCCGGCGAACCATCTGCCTTTAAGCCTGCTCTTGGCGTCAACCAGGGCTGTCAGGGAGTTAGCACCCCAGGTTGCAACCATTATCCTACCTGTTGAGACAACCCTGCAGGGCTGCGGATGGCCTATCGCTGGCAGCAACACGCTCTGGTTCTGGATAAGCTTATACTCTTTGATGACGCCTCCCTTAGAGTCGTACAGTGTCACCTTAGCGTCCTCATAGGCGTATATTATGGTGGAGCCCTGCATGTTTACCTCAACCCTCCCCTTCACACCGTATATTATGAACTCCTTTCCGACGAGGAAGCCGTCAACCGAGGGATACAGCGTGGCCGCCTCGTCGCGGTCATCCAGGAGTATCCCCAGCCTGTTCGAGGCTATCACCTTTATGAACCAGCCGTCTGACTCTCTTTTCTTAAAGGTAACCAGTGTTTTTACCTCCATCCTGTTGACAGTATCCGTGGTTATCAGCTTCTGGCTGCCGTCCGGCGTCAACTCATAAACCTCAACCTTCGTGTTGTCGCTCCATCCCACAGCGTAAAGGTAACATTCGTCGGAGCTAGGCGGTACATGAAGGAAATAGGTGAAGTGGCCAGGCGTCTGGCCTGGAGCGGCTAACACGACTACCGAAAAAACTATGGTAAATAATAAAATAGCTTCTTTTTTCACGGATGTTTCACCCCTAAGGATTCCTTTATATTAGGCCAAACATTATGGCTACCTTGTAGACCACCGCTATGGTGTAGAGCAGCAGCGCCACGTTGTAGCCGACCATAGCGCCCGACATGAACGGTGTACCATAGCGTTCATAGGCCTTAGCCCCAGCCAGCTTAATGGTGACCAACTTAAGAAGCCATGCTACCACTATCATGGTGTCTACACCGTACTTGGTCGGTGGGGGGGACCAGCTAAGGTAGAAGCCAGCCACGTCGAATGGGAACCAGGCAAACCTGCTTTGCGCAAACGTTATCAGCGTGCCTAAAACCAGTCCGGTCCCTATCCAGGGTAACGACACCCAGACGCCGCCAAGAGTTGGATTAACAGGCTCGAACCGTATCGGGTTTCTTGTCAACCGGCCGTAAACATGGTACAGCTTACACCCTTCGTGCTCGGGTAGGGCTTTAGCACCTATGCCGTGCCATATTAACAGCCCGAAGGGCACCGACACCATTATTGAAACAACCATCATGACAGCCATAACCTTAAAAACTGTCTTAGCCGGTGTTCCGCTTAAATATGCTAGTTTAAAGGCATCACCAGCCCAGGCATACCATCCCTGGGTCCAACCCCAGGAGTTGGTGGATGTCCCCATCCACCGCTCAGCGAGCGTACCAGCCCATATCAGGTCTCTCCCCTCGGGCCCGAGTGTCGAGGGCACCCAGTCATATGGCTTATTGGTCGCCGGGTTTACGTAGAACCAGCCGTAGTAGAGGGAGCCCTCTCTCTCCCAGCCGCTCGCGGGACCGCCCATCGCCGTGTAAGCGTATACTCTTGAACGCATGAATCCATCCCAGAGAAGAGCTCCGCCTGCTACGAACAGGGCTACGTCTGCTCTCCCTATAAGAGCTGTTGTGAACACGTATATTGCTATGAAGCAGACTATCAGGGTTATGTACGCCATACGGTAGCTCATGGGTTCCTCCTTTTCACGTTCCTTGAACTCCGGCGGGGCTGTTCCAAAGGCCGCTTTCAAAGTGTTGGCTAAATAGTCCTTGTTCACGAAAAGCCAGAATAACATCATGCCTGGTATCATGCCGCCGTAGAGGAGGGGTGATAGTCCGAAAGGCCATTTCTCGAGGATTGCGGCGCCGTGCCAGACGCTTGGATAGCCCAGCGTCACCAATACGTTAGGGGCGAAATGCCTTATTATGAATGCTAGCACGGCGCTGTTAAGGGTTGACATAGGCAGTAGATAGCCTATGAAGAGCCATTCCAGCTGTAGGCCTATGTCCTCTATTCCATGTATTGTATTATATAGCCAGGGAGCGTATTTCCCGGTGTCTATGCTTTGGAGTAAAGGTATGCCAGCCAATAGGTACACGTTGGGAATCCATGGGAGCATTATATTTATGAAGTACGGCAACGCCAGCGCCACCGTCATAACGAACCCTATCAAAACCATTCTTGTTTTAACCACTCTGTCCTGATGCCATGGATCCACTATAACGGACTGTACCTCGTAGGCCATTCTCGCCAACGGGTACGGGAGATCCTCTATCTCAACCCATCGTCTCCTAACAATGGACATCATAGCTGTGAACATTAGGAAACAGATTATCGGAATCCCTATCCACGTTACGAACGTAGGCATCCAGACATCTAGCCGGAGGCCTCCTCCGCCTAAAAGAGCTGGCATAGCAGCCTCCTTAGGCGGTATCCACCATTCAGGTATTATCGACTCTACCTCAGGCTTAGCTATTCTGCAATCTAATGCGCTGCTCATGATATTATACGTGCCCCAGGAGCTGCTGTTCGCTATAGCCATCATCATTGCCACATAGAGTAGGGTTAGCGTTGTCATGCTGATTCTTCTCGACAACGAGGGTATCATTGAGGCTATTATTAGGAGGAAAGCGTGTATTGTAAAGGGGCCCTTAAGCCATCCGCCGGACCAGGCGACTCCAAAGGCTAGGTCGCCCGCTATCATAGAAAGGAACCTGTTGAACAATGTGAACAGAACGACGATCACAAGCAGCTTTATCCAAGGTACCCTAATCTTTTTTAGAGTCTCCTCACCAGCTGTTTTAGATTCCATAAGTACACCTCAATTTTTGGTTGCCTTTACATACTTCTTTTAAATATTTAAGCTTTAGCATTAAACTTATAAAACACTAAATATTATTTACCGCAACCCTAACATTAGTATTATCTAATGCCTTTTTAGCAAAAAGACGTTGGTCAAGTAGACGATTATTTACAAAATTTTTAGTCAGAAAAATATTTCTGGCCAATTCTTACTTATTAATTTGAACTGTTATAGTAATTTTAATTAATCGTATTTAAAATAATCAGGGTATCCTCATATTTCGGAGCTGACCTCTCAAGCAGGCTTCATGGATAGATCCTGATTTCCGTGTAGAAATTTTAGCTATGGGGGAGATGAATCGCAATATTCCATTAAGGAGGAGCGACTTGAATAAGCGAAGAGGATTAAATCAACGGTTTGTTAAAATATCATTAAGGTAGTTAAGGGTGGGATATTGGACTGCTACTATAGCTGTGTTTCATGCGGTTTGAAAATACCGCTTGAAAAAGGGCTTCTCGTCAAATGTACTAGATGCGGCGGAAACATTGAAATAGTATACAGAAATATTAGGGGCCGGGATGAAGAAGGCGCGGGGGTCTGGCGGTATTCCTGGCTCTTACCTAATTTTCGTGAAAAGACAAGTCTAGGCGAGGGCGGCACTGTTTTCAGAAGAGCTAAGAGGCTTGGGGAAGCTCTTGGTCTACAGGATCTTTTCATTAAGGATGAGACAAGGAATCCAACAGGGGCCTTCACGGATAGAGGAGCCGCTGTAGCCACATCAGCGGCGCTGCATTACGGAATAAGAAGTATTTATGCCTTTGTCGGCGGAAACGTAGCTGCCTCGCTGGCGGCTTATGCCGCAGCCACCGGTCTAACCGTTAAGGCCTTCTTCAGATCTCCACCCAATATAGTTAAGTTATATCAGCTAATTTTTTTCGGTGGTAAAATTAGCGGAGATAAAAACGGGAAGGAAGGCTATAGAGTCGGGGCCTCCGATCCATTTCTAATTGAGGGATATAAGACTATAGCCTTTGAGCTTTGGGAAGACGGCGTAGAGCTGGACTGGCTGGTTGTCCCCGTCGGACACGGCTCACTGCTTTATTCCATATGGAAAGGGTTCCGGGAGTTAGGGGTTAGGCTTCCCAGGCTTCTCGCCGTTCAGCCCTCAGGGTGCGACCCGATTGTAAAGGCTTTCGTCAAAGGCCTAGATAGCCCTGAGCCTGTCTCTAGCTGTTCGTCGATCGCTTCGGAAATAGCTGAGGGACAGCCGGCCAGGGGGAAAGAGGTGCTTAAAGCGTTAAAGTCTAGTGGAGGGCTGGCGTTGTCAGTGAGCGACCAATCGATACTTGAAGGTGTTAAAATGCTTGCTAGATTTGAAGGAGTTCTTGCGGAGCCGGCCTCGGCTGCCACGGTTGCCGCTGTAGTTAAGGCTTTAGAGGAGGGCGTCTTAGACAGGAGTGAAAGCATAGCTTTGTTAATTACAGGTGCTGGAATTAAGGAGCCGAGGGCTATGGTGAGGGCTCTTGAGGCCGGGTTTACACCTGGTGATGAGAGGCCGCTAACCAGTAGGCTTGGCTACGCTATACTTAGAGTCCTTTCAGGAGGGGGATTACACGGCTACGGTGTCTGGAAGGCTGTTAGGGCCGAGGGGTTTGAAGTGTCTCTTCAGGCGGTGTATTATCATCTTAGAAGGCTTGAGGAACTAGGGTTCGTAAGGGGGCTTTCCTATAAGGGGAAGAGAAACTACTCCTTAACTGATAAAGGTAAGAGGTTCCTCAGTGAGGTCTTTAGAAGTCTTTCATAGCGAGCCCCTCTTGAACATGATGAACAGTAGGGTCCTTAGCCGCAGAGCGAAGTACCGCGGTCTTTTGGTAAAGAATTTATATTGTAGTCTATATCCTATATATTCAGAGAGGCTGGGAGATGTACGATTATATGGGCATGCTTTCCTTCTTCAAGAGGCCTGAAGAGGAGGTTTTTAGATTAACTATTAGGCATGCAGAGCTCTGTAAACTTTGCGTGGCTAAGCTCGTGGAGGCCGTTGACAGGTCTGCTAAAGGAGAGGAGTATTTAGATCAGATAAAAGCCATATTTCAGGCCGAGGAGGAGGCAGATGGTATTCGACGTATGGTCGGCGAAAAACTTGCTAAAGGAACTATACCTCCCTTAAGCCGTGAGGATTTTGTAAGGCTTATTGAGAGAATGGATATGATAGCCGACTGGGCTAAAGATGCTGCGCGTCTTCTCAGAATAGTGGGGCTTAACGCTGCTGCTAAAGACGTGATGGAGAAGATACGTGGCCAGGTTCAGCAGGCTTTTAACTGCGTGTCGGCTATCCTTGAAGCTGTTGAGCTGATGTACAGGGACTTCAATAAATGCATTAATATTCTCCACAGAGTAGAGGAAATAGAGGAGAGGGCCGATGATGAATACGTGGAGGCGCTTGAAGCCCTTTATGTGTCATCAAGCATAAGCCCGGTGGAGACCTTTATTCTGAGCAGGCTTGTGGAGACCATAGAGAATCTAACAGATTCATGTGAAGATGTATCCGACACTATAAAGGTTATAATAATAAGGGGGAGGAGATAGCTAGCATCACTGCGGGTTACTGGTTCAAGGTGATTGAGGCTAGAAGCAGGGCGTTTCCGATGAACATAGGTATCGGTAAGGCGGGCATAGCCACCCGTTTCTCGAGAAGCTTTAAAGTAGCGTAAAGCCCAACAAGTATTCCCAGAGCTACGGCA
>CAYSTQ010000069.1:0-8293 GCA_964433855.1 uncultured Thermoproteales archaeon | reverse complement strand
GGGCTTCATATGTTTATTAATAGTTATGGACTCACAGTTTATTCTCTCGGCTTCACACATCTCCATGGTTAAACCAACTGCTCCAAACGTGAACCACCTTGTAGATACAACCCAGTTCACGATAACCCCTGGAAGAACAGCGTCTCCACCGGCGGCGTTTATACCTGCCGCCTTTCCATGAAGGAAGGCCACGCTTGCAAACTGGGCCAGCATAGGTTTACCGGTTAACAGGCTTTTCGACTCGACGCAGTCGCCTCCTGCATATACGTCGGGTATGCTCGTCTCCATACGCTCGTTAACCTTTATGGCACCCGTTTCGCCGAGCTCTACCCCTATCTGTCTAGCGAGCTCCACGTTGGGGCGAACCCCCATGGCTAGCACAACCATGTCAGACTCAATAGGGTTCTCTGGGCTAGACAATGTTTCCTCCCCGTTCAACTTCCTGACAGCAACCGCCTTAACCTCGTGTTCGCCTATGAGCTCATCGACTAGATGGCCAAGTACTAGGCTAACTCCGTGATTCCTTAGCTCCTCCTCTATAAGTCTCGAAATATCCGGGTCTAGTTTGCCGGGCATGACGTGCGGCTTCATGTCGACCAGAGTTACCTCCAAACCGAGTTCCCTAAGCGCTACCGCCATCTCTAGGCCTATAGCGCTCGCCCCAACTATTACTGCCCGCCTCGACCTAGTTGCCGCATCACGTATTTTCTTGGAGTCCTCGGCGTTTTTAACGGTGAAAACCCCCTTTAGGCCGACCCCTTTCATTTTCCTGGGAACTAAGGGTATGCTCCCGGTCGCCAGTATTAGCTTGTCATACTCTATGAGGGCCGAGCTATCCGTTTTAAGATTCCTAACCTTAACCCTACGGCTTTCACAGTCTATTTCCTCCGCCACTGTGGACGTCATAAGAGTAATGCCGCCGGGTGACCGGGTTTCAACTATGGCTTCCGGGGATATTTCCCCCGAGACAACATCTGGTATTGAACATGGATGATACACAGGATATGATCTTTTCTCCACAACTATGACCCTGCTCCGCCTATCAGTTAACCTGGCGTATCCAGCGGCGGTCATGCCAGCCGTTCCATAGCCTATAACAACAATGTTTCTCCTCTCAGGCATCTTCCCTACCACTTATTTCAGAGATGCTTTCTTAAGATTAGTTTTTCGAAGAAGGCCTTTGGAAACAAGGTGGTGTCTACCGGTTTCAATCTCTTCAGCTACGTCACTTTATTAGTTTTCTCATTATAGTATTTCAAGAAGCTCCTATAATCGGATGGCCCGTATTCGAATATGATTAGATGCCTCTGTTCATTCCTCAGGAGACTTAACTACGCGGCTGAGCTAGCACGACTTTCCCCGCCGCTTCAGGATAATAGACCAGTTTAGAGCCATAATAGGGGTCTGCCCCTACCTCCTCGTTAACTTCGCTAACCGCCTTGTCAACGGTTTTCCCCTTTAGAAGTAGATCGACCAATTTTTCTAGGGCTTTATCCATGTGACTTGGAGTTACGTAGCCATCCCATCCTATGTAGGCTAATGCACCCTTATCTATGAAAGCCTTAGCCATCGACTTGGTGTATAGGGTGTGACACCCCATGGCCAATACTATGGCTCCCTTGAAACCCCCCTCTAAACGCTCTATGAATATAGGGGTGATTGAGAAGAAGCCGTATGCTATACCTAGTTCCGGCACAAGCGTGGAAGGTACAACCATGTCGTAGAACTGCTCTGTCAGATACTTGTCTCTAACATATCTTTCACCCGTTATTAAAACCACCGTCTCGTTTGGGAGGAAGGTGAGCGGCGTCCTAGTATAAGTTGAATGCATCCTGAATATCACTAGTTTATAACCGTTTTTCCCGAGCGTCTTCATTAAGTTGACCGTTACCTCAGTCCCGTTAATAACGGTAATGTCATAGCCCGCCCTGGAAAGGGTTTTAACAATGTATTTTGTCAGGTTATTATTGGGGAAGGATATCGACACAGTATCTACGTATACTGCTTTTAAAGCTTCTTCTCCCCCCGGCTGTGGAGGCCTGTTAGGAATGAATAGGGAAACGATCATCGGGGCTGCGAACAGAACTAGGATCCCTCCTAAGACTATTATTAGAAGCGTTGAGACATTTAGCCTAGGCATCCCGACCATTTCCTTAAAGACGTTTAGATTTATAAATGGCTTGCCATGCTAACACGTCTCGACGTATCTCATCTATAACCGTATATACTAGCCATTTATACCTTCCCCCTAAAGCGGTCAGCGGCTTAACCCTTAACTTGAGCCTGTAAAAACCGTTATAATACTCGCAGACAAGTTTGAATAGGGCCGTGCTCTGGCCTTCAGAGGCGAGCTCCGCCAATATGTTTATCTCATACCTATCATAGGGATCCGCCGCAATTTTCTCAACGCTAACCTGGCTTCTAAGATGCGTTGAAAGAGGCGGAAAGGCCGACGACACGCGGTGTCTAATGAACTCTACGAAATCCTTTATCAGATGAGGCTCAACCCTGGCCGGCAAAGTCTCCTCAAACTCCTTCTTGATGTTTTTCCTAAGCCTCCACCTGCGTTCAAAGCTTGGAACCACCTCTACTGAAGCCCTACTGGCGGGGTAAAGCGTTGCGAGCATCATTAGAAGCATTGATAGAAGGATGCTTATAAGAGCCCAGGCCGGTGATATATTCGTTGTAAGCCCTGTGAACATGGCCACCTGGGTAACAGTGTTTGAAAGCATTAGGCCTAATAGATAGCCTGCCGCCCCACCTATCACGCCGAGAAGAAGGGCTTCGGTCATGAACAGGTACTTTATATGCGACGGGTTTAGACCTATAGCGCTGTATACCACGAACTCGCGTCTACGCTCGTAAACAGAGGCGAGCATTGCGTTTATGGCTATGAAATAGCATATGAGCACCGGTATGATAACGTGTTCTCCTGAGATCTTTAGGCCACTTGTTCTGAAAACAACGTAGCTCATCCCGTTATAGCCCACCATGACTCCTCTGGAGAAATAATCGGCAAGCTTCACCGCGTCATCCTCAGCTTTTGCAACGCTGTTCATAGGGATGGCTATGCGAACCGGCCTAGCCCCTAGCTCATATGCCGTGCTGACGACGGTTATTATGACGCCCTCGCTTCGACAAACCGTCGGAACCCACCCCGTCTCGCCGCGTTTATAGTTACGCGGCCTGTAGGGTTTTCCGCTTACATCATAGAACCCGCTTAGCGACCCCGCGTCGAAAAAGCCTACAACCCGCAGAGTTTTAACGGTCGCTCCGTTACCCGGGTTAACCAGTAAAACGCTGCCGCCAAGACTTATGTTCATTTCCTTGGCATACAGCGAGCTTATCAATACTTCTCCGTCTCTTTCCGGAAGCCTTCCACTTCTCACTATCCTGTCAAGCCCCATTATCCTGTTTTCCACCCTTGGATCCATGCCGACTACGCCAAAAACCTTAGCGGACTCCTGACCGGATTTTATCAGGTACCAGTAGGCGTATCCTTCGCTCAGATCAGCGCCAGGCACTATATATGGTTGAGTCATGAGCAGAACGGAGACTTCGGGGTCGCCGAAGAACTCCTTTATTATCGCCTCATCATCTTTAAAAGATGATACGGTGACGGCTATCGCTGGCCTCAGGACGCTGCTCCTCATAGGCATAAGGGTCTTAGTGGTTATAGGGGATGGAGTGACGGACATGAACGCTATGAACGCCGTCACTGAGAGTATAACTGTTATAGCTGTCAGCGTGGTTCTGATCCTCCGTCTTTTAAGATTGTTGACAGAGATATGGAAGGCTGCAGCTGCAGCACCCCAGAAGTGCGTGCCTTCAGGATTCGGCAACGGGGCTATGTTCTTAGGTATTTCAACGAAGATTAGGTAGAATAATGCCAGGTATAGTTCGCCGTAGAAAACGAGTTTCCGCATGAATAAGGGGTCGGTCAACGTGAGGAATGTGCTGAAACCCGGATGAAGCACATAGAGCACAGCTACGGAAACTATTGTAATAGTCAGGCTTAAAGCTAACTGTTTTAGAACCCCGGTTTCTACCAGGAGTTTAGCAACAATGAAGCTGAAGAACGTGATTATGAGGAACAAGGCTAGAGCAGCTATAATCGCTCCTTTACTACTTCTCTCCAGCATTAGGAGAGCCGTCGAATACCAGTTTGCAGCGTTCTTAAAATCCAGGGCTGCAAGATGATGTTTCCCGGCATTGAGCTCCTTTAAAGCCCTTGTATAATATTTCTCTCCCTTCATGAAGGTATCCTCGACATCCCTGAAGAAGAGGCCATGTTCCGCCGCTTCACTGATAGCCGTCTTAACCCTAGTTCTTAGTTCAGCGGCAACGGCGTATTCCCTGGGTTTGACCGGCTCAGCTAACACGGCTAAACAAACGTGGAGAGCTGTTATCAACAGTATCACTAGAACGTATTTCCGCATTGTAGGCCCACCTACTTACTACTTAGAGACTAGGCGGTAAGACCAGTTATTAAAATTTTTCCCTAGATTATCTAATCATGTTTCACGACAAGGGTTAAATCCTTAAAAACATTAGCCGCCGTAGCGTTAACCACCACGTATCCTTTACTATAGCCTGGATCCTTAGTGACTGCCAGGGTTATGAAGGCCTTCTCCGGAAGGGCTTCAAGGGGTAGACGTGTCCTGAAAAAGCCTTTACTGTCGCTGAAAATAATGCTTGTGACGTTAGCGCTGCCCAGTATGAGTGACGCATTATTGACTGTTGAGTAGTAGACGGTGATAGGCTTCTTCGGCACCGGGTTACCGTTCTCGTCGATGACTCTCCCTAGGAACTCCACTATTTTGCTTGAGTTCATCACAACGCCTACGTTGACTATCCTGATAGCGGTCTTGTTCACATAGGCTACGAACAGAAGCGTGTCTTTCTCAAAGGGGCCTATCATGACACACGTGTCGGAAGGCTGCCCTCCGACGACGTCAACATATATGGTTACGGCCTCATATCTGCCTCCCTCCACCAGGTATTTCACAGCCTTTACAACGTTTACACGGGTGCTGAACGATATAGCTATCTTCTCCCCATACCCGAAGATGTTAACCATGTACGAGGAGTAGTCGGAGAGCTTCCCTCTACCGGGCAAGTAGTCAGCGAGAAAAGCCCCTGTACTCCCCATGTCGTTAACAAGTCCGTAAACAACGTTATACTCGTATTCGGAAAGCTCCCTGTGTCCATATATGTAGCCGATAACTATCGATACCGCTAGGGTTGCCAGTAGAGCGAGAGCGAACATCTTGATAGATAACCCCATTTTAACCATCCACCTCTTCAACCAAATCAAGCACTTGATTTTTTAACGTTTCGCTAGACCCTATGGCTGGATTTTACCTGTAGGCTTTGTTAAAAGGAAGTCTACGGCGACCTTATAAACTCGGGGGGCGTATGGAGAAACCTTTCTTTTTCCAAGAACCTTTATCCTGAAGCCATATCGGGCAGCTGCCGCTTCGACGAGCCTGATGGCTTCACCGTAGAGGTTGTCCTCCCTAGACCAGTAGTAGAAATTGATAACGCCTCCGGACGGCTTAAGGCATTTGACTGCCTCGTCGAGGAAGAGATAGGCGCCTTTCGGCAACGGCATTATAACCCTGTCGCATGCTCCGTACCATCTGCATGCCTTCTCCCTGACGTCGCCGAGGACCGGAATGATCTTGTCCTCAACTTTGTTTAACCTTATGTTTTCAACCATGTAGCTGTAGGCCACGGGGTTTATCTCTATAGCTACGATCCTGGACACCAGCGGCTGCTTCTTGGCTATAACTATTCCAAACGGGCATACGCCTGCGAACATAAGCATGATGAACTCCTCGGGAGAGACCTGAGACGCCACACGGAGCCGTTCCGTTGCTTCTCTCGGGGAGAAATATACCTTGGTTGGGTCCAGCTTAAACAGACAGCCATGCTCCTTATGTATAACCTCAGTCACGAGCTCTCCGGCTAGTAACTCGTGTTTCCTAACCCTGAACGCACCTTCCCGCGGAGAGGCTTTACGGTAAACAGCTACTACGTTCTTGTGGATTCTCATTATAGCCTCTGCTATCAACGTCTTTCTATGCTCAAGCTCCTCAGGTATCTCGACGATAGCTATGGCACCCTCCCTAGACCCTATTATATCGAAGCTACTCGGGACAGCCCTCAGCTCCTCGGACGTTAACTTATCCTTAAGCACATCCCTCAGACGCATATTGCACATCCACTCCCCTGAAGTCGGTAACGGAAAACTGTAATAATGGACTGGTGCACGTATAATAAGTTTGGGGGTTATGTTGAGGATCGCCGTGATCTCCGACGTCCACTGCGACACATACAAGCTCTCTGAAATCCTAGAAGACGTCATTGCTGGTGGATGCCGTATCCTGGCGTGTTGCGGGGATCTTGAGTGCAGTGACGCTGTGGATATGCTTAGAGAGACGCCGTTTAAGACAGTTCTCGTACATGGAAACATGGATAACCCGTTTCTTATACGGTTTATTGAGGACCTAGGGCTATCGATACATGGTAGAGCTACCGAACTGTACGGCTACAGCTTCGTAGGCATCGGCGCAAGAGCTTCTAAGGACGACTTTAGACGAGTTTCCGAGCAACTAGACCTGTTGGATAACACTAGAACGATTCTGGTGACTCACATACCTCCGTATGGGACCAGTATAGACGTAGCGTTTAACGGCGTGCACATAGGGAGCAAGCTCATCAGACGGCTGGTCGAAGAGTACAGTCCGCGCGCCGTGTTCTGCGGCCATGTTCATGAGGCCGCTGGCCTTGACTGGATAGGTGAAACCCTAATAGTAAACCCGGGTCCGGTGGCCTGGGGCAGGTATGCATTAGTAGATCTGGATACTCTTGAGGTCAAGCTGATCGAGAAATAGAGGACAGGAAGAAATATGATGCCCCTTATTGATTTACCTGCTGGGTGGTTTTAATGGCGAAGGTTTTCAGCTTTACGGTTGAAAGCAGAGGAGGCCTGGATCTTATAGATATAACGCCTTTTGTGGCTGAAAAGGTGAAGGGCGTAAATAAAGGCCTAGCCTTAGTATTCCCCAGAGACCCGTTGTGCAGGTTATTAACTCTTGAGTATGAGTACAGGCTTGTCGAGGACGTTAAAGAGCTGGTAAAAGGGCTTAAGGGCTCTAGTCACGTTAAGGCATCTGTGTTCTCTCCCTCAGTCATAGTACCCGTTGAGAGAGGCGGTTTAGTATTGGGAGCGTTCCAGCAACTAGTCTTGATAGACTTTAATGAAAAGGGAGGTGCCAGAGAGGTAATGGTCACGGTGATTGAGGGATGAAGGCTAGGTTGTTAGGAGAAATAGAGGTGGTGACCTATGGCCCTAACAAGCTTTTCGACTTGACGGACAGGATAGCCAGCATGGTCCGGGAGGAGGGCGATGTAACCGGCATCCTATGCCTCAACTCTATGGGCTCCACGGGCGGGCTAGTGCTCACCTACGGGGACCAGTCTACGGTTAACGAGTTTGAACGTAGCCTATGGGATCTTGTGAGCACGTACGGCTGGAGGCATCCGGGAAACGCCTATGCCCACTTGAGGTCTTCGCTGATAGGCACCTTTTTAGCGCTGCCAGTTATTAAAGGCAGGCTGTCCATTGGAGACGGGGAGAAAATATTCTTTCTTGAAAATCAGATGGTGGTTAACAGGCATAGAAGGATAGTCGTCTCCCTGATATTAGACTAGCCTCTTCTTCTCCTTGTTCCAGGTCTTAACTATGTCTCTAACCACCTCAATTACCCTATCCATATACCTGACAGGTACGTCCTCCCCCTGCGGCGGGTTAACATCTACTTCCACCGTGTAATAGTCTGCCTTAGGCTGTTTCACGACCCTGAGGCTTGCGTTAAGCCTGAAGACCCTTTCATCCATCCTGACTATGTAGTCGAAGGTGAATGTCTTCACTATGGTTCCGTCGGGCGACTCCTCCTCGGGTAGCTCAGCCACGTTTTCGGTACGCTCTATATATCCCGACGACAGGTCTTTAAGCCTAGTGTATATGTAGGAGTAGAATATTGGAGCCTCCAGAGCCTTTATTCTCCCAGGCAACCCAACGCTTTTACCGGTATACGACCTGAGATATTCCTCTTCTCGAAGCACTTTCTCCTTCTCCTCAACCTTGATCTTTTTCACTTTTGAAGGTGTGTAGAGGAAGGCGGCGTTTAAAGCCGGTTTGAACGCTGAGATCATGGAGACAAGTATGGCCATGGTTACGCCTATAACGCTCCAGTACCATTCAAGCTTTTCTCTAACCATTATA
>CAYSTQ010000068.1:0-8309 GCA_964433855.1 uncultured Thermoproteales archaeon | reverse complement strand
CCCTACCGGCGCCGCTATACTTGTAAGCATAGCTGAGAAGGCGGCAACCTTCTATCCCCCGATGAGGCCTGAAGCTGTCGGGTTCGGCGCCGGCTCCCGGGAGTTCAGCGAGCTCGCTAACGTGCTGAGGATAGTGGTTGGGACTCCTCCTGGATACGGGTTTCTAAGGGATAACGTAGTGGTTTTAGAGACTAATCTCGACGATGTGAGCGGCGAAGTAGTAGGCTATGCCTTGGAGAGACTTATGGAGGAGGGGGCGCGGGATGCAAGCATGGTTCCGATCTTCGCGAAGAAGGGTAGGCCCGGCTACCTGCTTAGGGTTTTAGCTGACCCGGGAGACGCTGACAGGCTGGCGCGCCTAATGATAGAGGAGACCGGTAGCCTTGGGGTTAGAATGTACATGTGTGAGAGAAGGATCCTGGCCAGGGAGATCATCCCGGTTAGGGTCAGGATAGGCGGCATAGAGGCCGAGGTCAGGGTTAAGGTTTCAAGAGACTCCATGGGCAGGATGCTACAGGTTAAGCCCGAGTACGAGGATGTTAAGAGGCTTGCTCTCCAGGCTGGGAAGCCGTTCAGAGAAGCTTGGCGGCTTGCCCTGGCCGAAGCCTTGAAAAGGCTTACCTGACTATTTATCCCAGGCGTCCAGCGGCGGCCTGTGATCGGGCGGGATTGGCGGCCTATATTTTCTCCCGCGAAGCCTGTCTTTATGCTCCTTCTTAGCCTTGAGTACGAGCTCCGGGCTCATCACTAGGTCCAGCGCCGTGGCCGCTAGTGTCTTAGCAGCAAATATCAGGGATTTATGGGCGGTACCCGCGGCCGACTGGGCCGTGCTCTGCCAGGAGTGACCCGGGGTGCCGAGAACCCATGCAGCTGTGCTGAACTCTATGGTAGGCGCCTGCCAGCTTACGTCGGCAACATCCGTCGATCCATGGCTAACCTCCCCCTCTCCCCATGGGTCTGGGACCTCGTCGTCGATCAGCTTGTCTAGGAGCCTCTCCCAGCCCGGCCGTCCAGACTTTCTCAGCTGGCTCTCCTTGGTCTCGGGCGGTATGGTCTTGGCTATTTCCCTGGCGAACCTGAGATCCTCCTCGCTGTACCGGGGTGTGCCGATCCCCCTCATGTTTTTAACGACGAGCTCCGCCAGGGTCCTATTAGGTATCAGATTGTATATGCCCTCCAGGAACTCGACTTCCAGCCTTGTCCGCGTCATCATGGCTGCGCCCCTGGCTATGTCAACCACCCATTCATAGATGTACTCGACCTGCTCCCTCTCCGGAGCCCGCACATAATACCAGCTCCTGGCGTACTCCGGCACGATATTGGGTTGCTCCCCGCCCTTCTCAACCACATAATGTATTCTAGCATCCTGTATAACATGTTCCCTGAGGTAGTTGACCCCGATGTTCATCAGCTCCACAGCGTCCAGGGCGCTCCTGCCCTCCTCCGGCGAGGCCCCAGCGTGCGCCGCCCTGCCATGGAAGTGGAAGCGGGCCGAGTTTATCGCTAGACTACTCCTGAGCGTGGCGGCGTTCATGGTCCCCGGGTGATGGCTAAGAACAACGTCGACATCCTTGAAGCAACCGTCTCTAACCATGAATACTTTGCCGCTGAAGTTTTCCTCGGCTGGACAGCCGAAGAACTTAATAGTTGCCTGGAGACCGTGTTTTTCAAGGGCTGTCTTAACGGCTACGGCCGCCGCCATCCCGGATGCACCATGTATGTTATGGCCGCATCCGTGGCCCGGCGCGCCCGGCCTGAGGGGCTCTCTCCACGGAACCCTTTTCTGCGAAAGGCCTGGAAGCGCGTCGTACTCGCCCATTATCCCTATCACCGGCCTGCCGCCGCCCCATGTGGCCACGAAAGCCGTCGGCATCCCGGCAACCCCCATTTCAACCCTGAAACCATGCCTCTCTAGCTCGTCAGCCAGTAACCTGGAGGACCTGTACTCTCTAAGCCCCAGCTCAGCGTACCCCCATATGAGATCAGATATTTTTATCAGCCTCTCCCTGTTCCCGTCAATCCAGGAGAAAGCCGTCTCCTTAACCATGTCCAGCCCCGGACAGCTTAAACTACCGTGACGCTAATATAGTTGCCGCCAGAAGGCGGATGAGACGCTAGGACGGGAAACTTAAGCTGGCAGGCCTACGGGAAAACGTATTTGGAGATAATGCTCATGAACTTCTCGCTGCGGAGAATCTTTATAGTGTTTTCAAAATCCATCATGAGCCTTCCCTCTAGCTGGTCGGCGAACAGCCTCAGGTCGCCGTCCTCGATTAGCTCGGCCAAAGCCCTCCTGTCCTCAGGACCTATTTTCTCCGAGGCGTTTATCAGCATCCACCTCAGCTTCTGGACGCTTTTACGTTGAGCCTCAACCTTTTTCCACGCCTCTATGTCGGCTTCCGAAAGACCCTGTACGCTACTTATCAACTCCTGCCGAAACCTCCTCCTTCTTTCAAGGTATTTCTCGGTACGCCTCCTGAGCCCACGGGACTCAAGATAGAGCTTCTTAGCGATCTCATAGAGCCCCCTGCTCTTAATCAGGCGGATTTCAGCCTCCCCTATCCTCCCGATCTTCATGTATCCATGCTCTAGGAGCGGGGGATCCCATATCTCGTTAGTGAAGGGCAGAAACTCGTAGTCCGGCAACTCGTAGATGTCTATCTGTACCCCCTCAACCTCCTCGATAGCCAGAGCCTGGGCAGTATGCAGCGTGGAGTTACGGTTTTGGCCGACTCCAAGCAACAGGACGTACCCGTCGAGCTCCGCTATCTTGTAGAACCAATTGTTTCTAGGCCTGCCGGGTGGCACCGGGGAGTAGTTCACTATCTCGTGAGCCTTAGGGCCTATAGCCGCCATATTACAGTCCACACCCCTCACAACACCCTTCCTGCGACAGAACACCTCAGTGATGCGGCCGAGCCTAGACGGGGTTGTCACCGGATCCTTCGGCGGCCGATAAAGCTTTCCGTCGTGAAACGTGGGCATTACCACCGTGCCTTCATTACCGACGGTCTCTATTAAGGCATCAATTACGGCGTCGGCACCGCCTTCAACGTAGCCGAAGCTGCTTAGCGAGCTGTGGACAACGACCACATCTCCTCTCTTCAATCCGAGATTCCTTAACCCTCTCTTAATATCCTCTTTAGTTACATGCGGCTTAACCCTCTTCCTGGTCTCCAGATCCATCTTCCCCAATCCGAACACCTCGTTAGCAATAATGACCACTACACCTTAAAAATTGAAGCTTGAAACAGTTGTTACCGCTAAGTCTATTAGAGAAAGATCCATTTCCGTTCCAGCAGGATTTGAAGCATATAAGATCAGCGTTAACTAAGTTAATTAGGCAGTTCACATTGATCCTTCTAAGGGGTTCTGGCGTTGAAGGGGTTGCTCGAGGAGCTTCAAAGGGATAGGGCTAGGAGGATAATACACATCCATACGGAGGAGCCTAGGCTGCCAGAGCCCGGGCCCCGGGTGGAGGAGGTCTTCAGCCCTGAGATAGCTAGGGCTCTCCAGGCCAGGGGAATAGGGAGGCTTTTCAAGTTTCAGGCCGAGGCTATCAACAGGATAAGGGCTGGGGAAGATGTGCTGATAGTAGCTGGAACCGGGACGGGTAAGACTGAGGCTTTTCTACTCCCCCTTATAGAGAGGGTGTTGGAGGACCCGTTTAGGGGGCTTAGAGCCCTCCTGGTGTACCCGACTAAGGCCCTAGCCAGGGATCAGCTAGGCAGGATAGCCAGCTATACGGCCCCCTTCTTCGGGCTTAGGGCTGAAGCCTACGATGGCGATGTACCGGACTCCAAGAGGAGGATGATATACGATAACCCGCCTCAGCTCCTCGTGACAAACCCTGACATGATACACTTCTCCTTAATGCGCTCGGACGATTTCAAGAGAATCGCAGCCGGAGTAGAGTATGTTGTGCTGGACGACGCCCACGTCTACTCAGGGGTCTTTGGATCCCATGTCCACCACGTGTTAAGGAGACTTAGGAGGTTTACTGGGGACGTGCAGCTCGTAGCGGCTTCGGCCACCATAGGTAACCCGGAGGAGTTCGCCGGGAGACTCTTCAGCCATAAGGCGTCTGTCGTGCTGGCCCCAGCGACTAGGACGAGCCGGGTCTACCACGTGCTCGTGTCCCCTAAGGGTAGAGGAAGAATGGCTGAGGCTGTCAGCCTACTGGAGGCCTGCCTTAGACACGGGCTGAAAACCCTTGTCTTCACCGACAGCCATAGAAGCGCCGAGCTACTTAGGCTGGCCGCTGCGAGAAGAGGGGTTAAAGTCGAGATACATAGGGCTGGCCTGCGGCACGAGGAGAGGCTTAGAGTTGAGGAGAGGCTTAGGAAAGGGGTTGTGGACGCCGTTGTGTCTACGCCGACGCTTGAACTCGGCATAGACATAGGGGGGCTTGACGCCGTCATAATGTATAATCTGCCCCCCACGTTCTCCAGGTATCTGCAGAGGGCTGGGAGGGTCGGGCGCCGCGGACAGGAAGCCTACGTGTTCACGATACTTGGCGACGACCCCATGGGGTCTTTCTACGAGAGAAACCCAGAGGAGTTCTTTGCCAGGGGCGCTGACCCTGTCCTGCTCGATCCCTGGAACGAGGAGGTGATGAAGATCCATTTGGTCGCCATGGCTATGGACTCGCCCTATAAAGCCTCTGGACTCAGCGAGGCTGAAAGGAAGGTTCTCCAGGAGCTTCTAGAAGAGGGCCTGGTGAGGATCGGGAGAAGCGGGGCTGTTAGGGCTACGCGGGCTGGAGCCAGATATCTGCGGCGTAGAGGCGGGCTGAGAGGTGTAGGGGAGACTGTCACCATACTTGTGGAGCAGGGAGGAAGCATAGGGGAGAGGGAGCTGCCTCAGGCGCTTAAGGAGCTTTTCCCGGGTGCCATATACCTGCATGGAGGCAGGCTTTATGAATCCATGGGCCTCGATCTAAGGCGAAGAAGGGCTGTTGTGAGGCCTCTCAGGCTGGCAGAGCCCCCCTACCTGACTTACCCCCTGTACTATTCTCTACCATCTGAGGGAGAGAGGCAAGCGTCCGGTGAAGCAGGCTACGTGCCGGTCAGCTACCTCGAGCTTACAATGTTCGACGTTGTATACGGCTACGTGGTGAAGTCTTATCCTGGCATGAGGCAGGTGGGGGAGGAGTTGCTCGAGAAAGAGTACTCTTACGTCTTCAGGACCAAGGGGTTGCTGCTGGAGTTCACGCCTCCACCAGAATGGGGAGAATGGGAGTGCGCCGAGGCTTTTCACGCCGCTGAGCACGCCCTTATCTTCGCTGCTCAGGTCGTCGTAGGCGCAGGCCAGACTGATCTGGGAGGCGTCAGCTTCCCGTCGGGCCACATATACATATATGACTCCTATCCGGGCGGCTCCGGGGTCTCCAAGGCCCTATTCGAGAGGCTGGAGGAAGCTATGAAAGTGGCCCTTGACATGGTGTCTGAATGCAGCTGCGAGGACGGCTGTCCGAGATGCATATACTCGCCTTACTGCGGCAACAATAACCGGGTGTTGTCAAGGAGAAAGGCTTCAAAGGTTCTTAAAGCGGCATTGACGGCCAGGGCATACGGGCCAGCTCCCGAGAGAAGCGGCAAGCCGATAGTCTAGTTTTAAGGGCATAAACCTATTATCTGGCCCTAGCCATATCTAGGCTATGATGAAAATGCAGGGCTGCGGCATAGTCGTGTTCGTGACAGCCCCGTCAAGAGAAGAGGCGGAGAGGATAGGCGGAGAGCTGGTTAAGGCCAGGCTGGCGGCATGCATCAACGTGATTGATGGAGTTAAGTCGTTTTTCTGGTGGGAGGGATGGGTTGACGAGGCTGTTGAAAGCCTGCTGATCGTTAAAAGCAGGCTGGACCTGCTGGAGAAGCTCATCGGGAAAATCAAGGAGATGCACAGCTATGAGGTGCCTGAGATAATAGCCCTGCCTATAATCGCCAGCGACGTGGAATACCTGCGCTGGCTTAGCGAAAGCCTCAGGGATAGACGTGACGGCTAGCCATATAAGGCCGTGGAGAAATGGGAAAACAACGGCGCGCAGGTGTTTCAGTTGGAGGAGCTTACACTAAGCTATCCGTTCACCAAACCGGAGCTGTTCCTGAGGATAGCCTCGGCGGCCGCCTCCACAGGGATATTCACAGCCTTAGCCTTCAATACGACTGAAACATTTTTCATCCTCGGCTTCACCGCGGCTTTTCCGGTCTTGACAGCCCTGTTATTCCTTGTAAGATGGAGAGGGCTAAGGAGAGCTCTTCCCAGCCTCCTGTCCGACGGCATCTACAGCGAGCTTAAAAAAGCGGGCGCCAAGCGTGAACTGTTATTATACATGGTCGTCTTCATCCTGCCCATCCTCATTTTCCCGTTAATAGATCCTGTTCTAGCCCTAGCCTGCTTATTGGCAGCAGTATCCTCGTTCGGCACGGCCGAATCCGTGTTCTACCTCTATGTCAGGCAGCTGGAGAACGGAATAGGGCGTAGAATAACCGTTTTCATAAGGCCAGCTCCCGGCAACCCCGGCTTCTACGTTAAAGGCCTAAAACTCGTCTAAAGACTTGATCCCTGGCCATCTAGGAAGATCACTATTAAGTCTTGTAAGAAGGCTATAGCCTGTCTACAGGGTGTTTGCGACCGCCGGTTAACGTAAACGCGTCTCCGGAAGGGAGACTATTTAGCCATGACGGCTCTGCGGGATAAGGCGGTACTCCACTGGTACCACGCCGAATCTAGTTTTCAGGTTTGCCTGAACAGAGACCATGCATCTTCCCGTCTCAACGCTGTCCAGCGGCGTGTCCTTCGGAAGGCGTATAGCTATTGAGAGGCTTCTCCCCTCCTGGCTAACGGCGAGGCCGGTCCCTGGAAAGTTCTGGGCTTTCTGCCTGACCAGCTTCCCGTCCAGCCTGACACTGTAGATAAGCATGAGCACGTTCACGCTTTTACCGCCGCCAACGCTCAGCCTTACCTCCAATCTAAGGGTAGGCCAGCCTTCCTCAAGGCCTATATTTGCGGCCATGGCCTCCACCTTGAAACTCTTAATCGCTAGGACCTCAGCATACCAGTCTGAATACTCCATGGAGAGAGCTACGATTGCCAGGATGAGCACCGCTAGGTTCATGGCAAGCCTTACTCTGACCATCCCAACCTGTCACCTACGTAAGCTCCTATCACCAGAAAAACAACCGAGGCTGGGAGGCCCAGGATAAGGCTGAAGAAGCCTATGTTTCTAGCCACCACCATTGTAGCCAGGTCGCCAGCGAAACCCCCCATTACAACGTCGAGGGGCTGCCGAACCAGAACTGTAGCCGCCACCACGGCTGCGGCATAGGACGAATAGAAGATTACGAAGGCTTTTCTAAGGCTTGCCGCGCTAAGGCCGGCGAGCAGGCTTGACATAGCCACGACCAGTAGTTCGCCAAGCAAAAACTGGGGCGACCCGCCTAGAAACGCTATTCTGAAGAGCGCGTAGCTGCACATGGCTGCCGAGGCCGAGAAAGCCAGTAGGGGTTCAAGGAGGCTTTTAGGCTTCAAACAACTACCTCCTGGCTCTTAGCTTAGGGTTGAATATCTCGTCGAGGGCCTGGCCTATCAATATGAAGCTCATGGCCAGCAAAGTTATCATCAGACCAGGCGGGATTACCCACCACCACATCATCTTGAAGAACGCGCCGCTATACCTGGCGTTATACAGCATCCGTCCCCAGGAGGGGACGCTTGGGTCACCTAGGTTCAGGAAGCTCAGCGATGCCTCGAGAAGTATCGCCCCGGGCACGTTGAGAACCAGCGTTATGTAGATTATCGGGGTTAGCTGAGGCATTATATGTCTGAATATTATGTATATGTCTGACGCCCCTATCGCCCTGGCCGCCTCGACGAAAGGCCTGTCCCTGAGCGACATGACGAAAGCCCTACAGTTCCTAGCGAACCCCATCCAGCTGAGAAGGGCTATCAGGGATATCGTCAGATAGAGGTTTTTCCCTATGAAGACGCTTACAGCTATGAGCAGCGGGAGAATAGGCATAAACAGAAGGGTGTCGGTTAAGAACATTAAAACCTGGTCCACTATGCCGCCCTTGTAGCCTGCAACTATGCCGACCACGAGGCCTATGGAGACCGATATCACCGAGGCCATAACGCCGACGAGGAGGGATATCCTTGTACCATAGACGAGGTTGGCGAACAGGTCAGCGCCGAGGTTGTCGGTGCCCAGGATGCCGTACGCGAGGCCCGGTATCCTAAAGTAGACCTCCCCTATTCTAACCCGGATAAAGCTGCCTGGAACCGCCGTCAGCGAGACGACGAGCTTAAGC
>CAYSTQ010000067.1:0-8322 GCA_964433855.1 uncultured Thermoproteales archaeon | reverse complement strand
AAATGAGGTTGCTGGCCTGAAGCATCTTTTAAAGGCCGCAGCGCTTTGCAACGACGCCAATCTTATAGAAAGAGGAGGGCGGTGGAGTATTATAGGAGACCCGACTGAGGGCGCGCTGGTCGTGTTGACGGCTAAAGCAGGGTTTGATAAAAAGGTCTTGGATGAGGAATGCCCCAGGGTTCACGAGTTTCCGTTCGACTCGATTAGGAAGCGCATGACGACCATCCATAGGGAAGGGGAGAGATTAATAGCGTACATGAAGGGCGCGCCTGAGGTCGTCCTTGAAAGATGCTCTAAGGTCTTTCTAGGCGATAAAATAGTTGAGCTGAACGACGGGTTGAGAAGGAGAATCATGGATGTTACTAAAGGCATGGCCGAAAACGCTATGCGGGTTCTAGGGTTTGCATTCAAGGAGCTGGACGAGCTGACGAATGAGGAGGACGCTGTCGAAAGCGACATGGTGTTTATAGGTCTGGTAGGAATGATAGATCCTCCCAGGCCTGAGGTTAAAGATGCTGTTAGAAGGGCTAAGGAGGCCGGTGTTAGAGTTATAATGGTTACCGGAGACCACGCGTTGACCGCTCTCGCCATAGCTAAGGAGGTTGGGATAGTTGAAGATGATGACAGTGTCATAACGGGTGTAGAGATAGACTCTATGAGTGACGAAGAGTTCGATAAGGTTCTTGACAAGGTAAATGTTTTCGCCAGGGTTGCTCCTGAACACAAGCTTAGGATAGTGGAGGGGCTTAAGAGGAAGGGGCATGTAGTGGCTATGACTGGAGACGGCGTGAACGATGCTCCATCAGTTAAGAGGGCTGACATAGGGATAGCTATGGGTATAAGAGGCTCTGACGTTACCCGTGAAGCCGCCGACATGATACTCGCTGACGATAATTTTGCCACGATAGTTGCGGCTATAGAGGAGGGCAGGGTTATTTATGACAATATTAGGAAATTCATAAGGCTTCTCCTTTCAGCTAACTGGGACGAAATCCTTGCGGTCTTCGCTGCCGCTATGGCTGATCTTCCCATACCGTTTACGCCTATTCAGATATTATGGATAAATTTAGTGACGGACGGATTACCTGCACTCGCCCTAGGAATAGATCCCGCTGAAGAAGACGTTATGAAGCGCCCACCTAGAAGTCCGAAGGAGGAAATATATCACGGCATGCCGCTTTTTATAGCCGTGTCAGCTATGGCTGCTCTCGTGTCATGGCTAGTACCTTTCTGGCTGGCGCTGCAACGCGGCGAAAGTCTAATAGAGGCTAGAACAGTGGCCTTCACTCAGGCTGTAATATTTGAATTGGTGCTAGCGCTGAACTGCAGGTCAGAGAGGAGATACGTGTTTTCGTCGTTTAAACGGCTTACGGCTAATCGGACTCTGATAATAGCTATAGCAGTATCATTGGCTTTACATGTAGCCATAATATACTTGCCCCCGTTACAGATCTTCTTTAAAACAGTTGCTCTTACAGCATACGACTGGGTACTTGCCCTGGGTTTCAGCGCACTCTCAATGTTACTGTATCCAGGCCTACTGGACACTAGGGTTAGGAAGGAGAAAAAGCTGACTGCGGCTCGCGATAAGTAGTCCTTAAATTCGTGAAACTAGAACCTATTTTTAATGATAAGCATCGATGGCAGAGGCATTTACATTCTTATACTAAAAAACACTTGTGAAGAATGGGTTAAGCCGGGATCTCTTCCTTATACGCTATTCCAGCAAGGTATTTATGCCTACGTGGGTTCTGCAAAAGGCCCTGGGGGTCTGGCTAGAAGAATAAATAGGCATCTAAAACGTCATAAGAAGATTAAATGGCATATAGACTATTTAACCTGTAAGGATACGTGGATCCCCATAGCTGTGATCTACTCGGAATGCTTTAGTTGCTGTGAAGAAGCCCTTGTCCAACAACTTGAAAAAAGCGGATTATGGACGCATATGGTTAAGGGATTTGGCTCAAGCGACACCGATGCTTTTTCTCACTTTTTAAAATTTAAGTATAATGATATTACTAGAGCCGTTAAGATAGCTGAAAAAGCTTTTCTAGGGATCGGGCTAAAACCCCAAAAAATAATTTTCAGAAAGGAAGACAAGAAATCTCTAGGCGGAGATCTTTAATTTATGTATTCTTAAGGTGCCAGTTATAAATGGTGGCATGTTCCTTACGTCATCTCCGGCGCAGTCAATATCTTTAAGTAATTGTTGAACGTTGCCGCCAGCCATGGCTTGCTTGACAGGGAACTTTATTTCACCTTTTTCAACATAATAAGCCTCACCCAGCGCGACGCTGAACTCCCCAGTTATCGGATTAGCTGTGTGAGCCCCTATTACCCATCTTATCAAGAGGCCTTTCTCTACCTCGTCTAAAAGCCTCTCTTTCCTTTTCACTTCTCTGGTTTTTAATACTAGGTTCGTAGGAGCCACGCTGGGCTCACTACTATAGTTTCTCGCGGCGTGACCAGTGCTGTCACGTCCCTCGCGTTGAGCTGTATAGGTATTGTATAGATATGATGCAAGTATCCCTTTATCCACCACGGTTAACCGTTGGGAGGGTACACCTTCCCCGTCGAAACGTCTGGATGAGAGCCCACCGGGAATAAGCGCATCGTCAACTATGGTCAGTGACGGGGTAGCTATCTCTTGTCCCAGCTTACCTGTTAAGAACGAACGCTTATCCTGTACGTTATCGGCGCATATTGCCCTGGCAAATGTGGTTGAAAGAAGCATACTAACTGCTATTGGGTCAAGTAGTACTTCATAATCCCCTGCATTTATCTTACTTGGTTTAAGCTGGGCTATAGCCGATTTTACAGCTCCTTTAGCCACGTGGTCTAAGTCTATTTTCTTGAAGCTACGCTCTCTTTGGAACTCGAATCCAGAAGTCTGAACGCCAGCTTCTTCTGCTACGGCAAATATGCTTAAGGCTGCAGCCGTCCCTTTCTGAAGCCCTTCGACGCCTAAACTATTAACTATACCTGTCTCCCATATGGATAGCCCTAGGCCTCCACTAATAGTCTTTACCCTGCTGTCGAGATCTGTAACCAGATTGATCGTTTCCTGAGCCTCTTTTATTAACATGTCTAAGCTTAGACTTGCCGTCCAGTCGCAGTAGATACCCTCCACTTTTGGTATCTGAGATGGCTCAGGCAGAGATTTGAATCCGGGAAGCGGCCCCCTAGCCTTAGCAACATCTAATGCTCTTTTAACCACGTCTTCCAAACTTTCCCGCGAAGTGTTCTCGGCAGAAGCGAAACCTATACGGCCATCCACCACTACTCTAACGCCTATACCGCCGCTTCTTTTAGTGGTTGCTTGTTTTACCTCCCATTTCTCTATTTCAACTGATCGAGTTATGGTTGTTGTACCTATAGCCTCCGCCTGTGACGCCCCTTGTTTCAAGGCTAAGTTTACCGCCTTCTTTAAAATGTCTAGCATCAGGCTCTCCCTCCTACCACAGCGTTTTTAATCCTTATATGTGGACCCCCTGTGCCAGCTGGCACTCCTTGCCCGCCTTTACCGCAGGTTCCCGTCCTGAGGCTGAAGTCCTTGCCTACAGCATCTATGTTATGCAGGGTTTCCAATATTAGTCCCGAAAGAGAAACGTCTAAGAGAGGCTTCGTTATCTCTCCCTTCTCTATAAGGAAGGCCTCTTTAGCGTTAAACTGGAAAGTGCCTTTCGCTGGGTCGACCTGTCCGCCCCTGCTTCCTAGAAGATAAACACCGTAATCTATATCTTCAAGCATTTCCTCGAACGACCAGTCTCCCGGAACTATAAAGGTATTGCTCATTCTCACTATGGGCGGATAGGAGTAGTCTTGGGCTCTAGCCCCACCGTTTGCCTCAATACCCAGCTTAGCCGCGGCTTCCCTGTTTGTGATATAGGTTTTCAGGACGCCCTTCTCTATAAGCATTCTCTTAACGGCTGGCATGCCCTCGTCGTCGTATTTATAGCTTCCCCATCCTCCAGGGTATGTGGGGTCATCGCATATATTGACGAGCTCTGAGCCTACCTGTTCCCCTAGCCTGTCCTTAAGAACTGATTCGCCCGCTATAACGCCGTCTGCTTCACATGCGTGACCTATTGCCTCGTGGGAAAACACCCCTGTTAGATCTGGGTCTGTAATGACCGTGAACCTGCCTGATGGCGCCGGCTCTGCCTTGAGCATACGTAGGGCCTTTTTTGCCGTTTCAACAGCTATCTCGTTCAGATCCAGCCTGTCGAAATACTCATAGCCAGTAGGCGCCCCGAAAGCGTCCATATACGATCCACGTCTACCAGCTTCGAAAGCGCCTACCATGATGACAAGCCTTACTCTAGGCCCTGACTGCTCTATCGCGGCTCCATCGCTCGTAATTAATAGTTTGCGTACGTGAGAATCCCCGATCATGACCGTGGAGCTCACTATCCTTTCATCCACGGATCTTATAGCGTTGTCGATTCTTAACGATAACTCTTTTTTCTCTGAGAGGTCAACTTCAACAGGGTTTTTCAGAGGTTTATATATGACCTTGTCAGCTACCGGTTTAGCGTCAGCTAGGCTTATCTTTTCCTTTTTTAACTTACTTATAGCCTTAGCGCTTTTAACAGCTTCTCTAGTTAGCTTAAGAAGATCATCTTCTTTTAAACCGCTGGTTGATACGAAACAGAAAGCACCGTCTGCCAAGACCCTTATTCCAATGCCTTGTCTGGCCGATGTCCCGGCCCTCTTAACCTCTCCGTTACTTATCATCAAGTTACAGCTGTAATTTTCCTCATATCTGACCTCGGCATACGATGCTCCAAGACTCAATGCTTCCTCTATTATCCTCCTAAGCAGATCCTCCATGATTTCTAATGATTTCACAGAGAACTATAAAAAAATTTAGTAGTCAGATAGTAACCACAACATTGTTTAATATTGTCGTCAACATATTAAATGTGGAAGCCTTGGGAAAATGCAGAATATGCGGTTTAGAGTCTAGGACTATAAGTGACGTCTTAGGCGTATGTCTTCAATGCCTTAGAAGACATGGGAAGAGGGCTGTAAGACTAGCTCTCGATGCCCACATTAAGAGCAGGGAAAAGCTTGGATTACCTGGTAGACCGCCTAGAGATGGAGCTGTGAAATGTAGGTTATGTGTTAACGAATGCTTGTTAAACGAGGGAGAGAGGGGATTCTGTGGCGTAATGGTCTGTAGATCGGGACGCGTCGTCCCTGTGGAGGGCTGGGATAACGCTTACGTCTACTGGTATTTAGACCCCCACCCAACTAACTGTGTTGCCTTTCCGGTGTGTCCAGCCGTCACGGGGAATGGCTACCCCAGGTATTCTCTTTCACGGCAGGGAGAAAGGGGCTATTACAACCTAGCCGTCTTTTATGGTGGTTGCAATCTTAACTGTCTTTTCTGCCAGAATTGGGAGCACTGGAGGCTTTTAAGCGGTAAGACGCGAAGTTTTCAAGAGCTGGCTATGGCTGCTGTAAATGATTATGTTACCTGTATCTGTTTTTTCGGGGGCGACCCTGGCCCCCATGTAGTCCACGCGCTAAAATCAGCTGAAGAAGCTTTAAGGAAAAAGGCGGGGCGTATTTTAAGAATTTGCTGGGAGACCAACGGCGTAGTTAGCACTGTTTTAATGAGGAGGATGGCTAAGCTAAGCCTTGAGACCGGAGGCATAGTCAAGGTGGATTTTAAAGCCTGGACCCCAGAGGTTTATCAGGCGTTAACCGGGGTTGACGGCGTTTACAGAGTTAGAGAAAACATAAAGGCTGTAGCTGAGATGTCCGGGCTCCGTGACGATCCTCCGCTTCTAGTGGTCAGCACACTTCTAGTTCCTGGATATGTTGATTCGTATGAGGTTAGAATGATAGCTAGGTTTCTAGCGGATTTAGACAGAGAAACCCCGTATGTGTTATTGGCTTTTCACCCGGACCGTCTGCTTACCGATTTACCGAGGACAAGTTCCAGGCATGCTCAGGAGGCTCTGTTGGCTGCTAAGGAGGAAGGGCTTAAACGGGTTTTTCTTGGGAACGTATGGCTTTTAGGTGAATGGTACTAGGATTTCACGCTTATTAACATGGTCTACAATGATATTATTCGGAGGGGGGCACATTGTCCAAGCTTAAAGTATTAGTTGCAGGTACAGGGTTTATAAGCGTCGTAGAGCATCTTCCCGCATTATCCCGGATGCCATCTGTTGAAATAGTTGGCGTTGTAAGCAGAAACATCGATAGAGCCAGGAAGGTGGCAGAGAAGTTCAATGCTAAAAATTATTATTCTGATTACATCGAGGCCCTTGAGAAAAGCGATGCCGACTTGGTTGATGTGACTTGGCCTACTTACTTGCACTATAGTGCTGTCCTAGAAGCCGTTAAACATGGCAAGCACGTGATTGTTGAGAAGCCTATAGCTCTACGTTTGAAAGACGCTGATGAGATGATCAGATCTGCTAAGGCGGCAGGGGTTAAATTCATGGTGGCTCACTGTCTCAGGTTCTGGCCAGAGTACTTGGTTATAAAGAGACTAGTTGAGAACGGGGAAATAGGTGAACCCCGTGTGGCTAGAGCTTACAGGCTTTCTGAGTACCCGGCATGGTCTAAAGAGCGATGGCACCGCGAACTCGGCAAAAGCGGTGGGGTAATAGTTGATTTAAGTATTCACGACATAGACTTTCTGCGGTGGGTTCTAGGAGACGTAGAGGAGGTGTTTGCACGGGGAGGTGTTCTCGGTAAGCATGGCGGCGACGCTATAGACCACGCTCATATAATATTAAAGTTTAAAAAAGGATGCATAGCCTATGTGGAGGGAAGCTGGATTCTACCTGAGGGCTATGGTCTTTACACGTATTTCGAAATGGCTGGCACAAAGGGGTTAATGACGCTTGACACACGTGATGTGGCCTCGCTCTCAGTATGGAAACCTGGTGGATCACTAAGCAAAAGTACTCCACATTCAGACAACGCATACTATTTAGAGCTAGAATCCTTCGTTAAAGCCATTCTTAAGGATGAAGAACCCCCAGTCAGCGGAGAGGAGGCTAAACGTTCCCTGGAGGTGGCGCTTGCCGCCGTTAAATCCGTTTTTACCGGTAAACCCGTTAAGCTACCCTTAACGGAGGAGGTGATAAAGTAATGAGGCTAAAGTTCGCCATACTCTCGTTTGCCCATTTACATGCTTGGAGCTATGCCAGAGTATTAAAGGAGCTACCAGAGACTGAGCTAGTGGCGGTTTACGACGATGATAAATCCAGGCTTAGAAAAGCCGCTGAGGCTTATGGTGTCAGAAGCCTCTACGTGGACTACGAGGAGCTACTTAAAAAGGAGGATATCGATGCCGTAATAATAACTTCTGAGAATGCTAGACATGCAGAGATGGCGATAGCAGCTGCTGAGGCAGGCAAACATATTCTTTGCGAAAAACCCATAGCAACCACCTTGAAGGATGCTGACAGTATGTTGATGGCCGCTAAGCGGGCAGGGGTTAAGTTCCAGACAGCTTTCGTGATGAGGTATCATGCAGCTACTGTCCAGGTTAAGAAGCTTATAGAGGAAGGAGAAATAGGCAAGATACTGGCTATCATATCCACTAATCACGGCCGGTACCCTGGTGGATGGTTCGGGGATCCTGAGCTAGCCGGGGGTGGAGCTGTTATGGACCACACGGTACACGTCGCTGATCTAATGCGGTGGTATACTGTAGATGAGGTTGAAGAGGTGTATGGGGTTATAGGAAGAAAAATAAGGCCGGAGCTCCGGGTGGAGGATTGCGCGCTTATAAGCCTTAGGTTTAGAACTGGTATTCCGGCCAGCATAGATTGTAGCTGGTCTAGACCTGATAATTGGCCTATATGGGGCGACGTCTATATGGGGATTTACGGGTCTGAAGGCTATATTCTGGTTGACGCCTTCAAAACGAATATCTCCGTTGCTTCCGAAGGTAGGTCTTTCACATGGCATTACTATGGACCGGATGCCGATAGGGATATGATAAAGGATTTCGTAAAAGTGGTTTTGGAAGACAGGGAACCTAGAGCCAGCGGTTTTGATGGTCGTCAGGCTCTGGAAGTAGCTTTAGCAGTATATGAATCAAATAGAGCCGGACGGCCTATTAAACTTCCGCTATAAATTGATTAAAGTAAACTTTAGTTTTCCGCTAGATACCCTAAATGTTTTTTTCTCTAAAAATCATTTAAATAAACTTTCATAAAATTTATTAGGGACAACTAGTTCCAAACCTAGTTGTAAAAAAGGTGGTTAGATATGGATGTGAAACTACTAGTGGTAGGACTAGTAATCGGGCTAGTGATAGGTGCCGTAGTAGGCTATGTAGCAATGCCT
>CAYSTQ010000066.1:0-8400 GCA_964433855.1 uncultured Thermoproteales archaeon | reverse complement strand
TATTGAGAGGAGGTAGGCCGGGGCTAGCTCTGGTCCTGACACGAGCTGTAGAATAGTTATGGGTAGCCCGGCTATCCCCCCTATTACCCATACCTTGTCTTCTATTTCTCTTTTCTTGAGATCCATGTAGCTGCCCAGGGCTAGGGTTGCCAGTATTACGGCTGCTTTAAACATCTGTAGCTCTGTGAATAACGGCATCCGCTCACCTAGCCTCGAGGTCGGTTGAAAGGTTTGTGCGGCAACATTAATAGTTTTCCTGTCTATGAATTGTTCAGGAAAGTTTAACGGTTTTAGGTGCTTAGTTAAGTGGGTTATGTACGTTAGACGCCATGGTATATTTTAAGTAGGCGTCTTTTCTCTTAGAGGTTAGAAGCCTGAGACAGAGGTTGGGTTCATGTGTTTAGACGCGGTTCGTGAGGCAGCGCTCAAATACGCTTTGCAGAACGCCGTTAGACACGACGGTAGGGCGATGGTTAAACCTGTGCTTAACAAGATATTCGGGGAGATGCCTGAGGCTAGGAGGAGGGTTAGGGAGGTCAAGGCCATTGTGGAGGAAGTGGTTAGAGAGGTTAACGCGATGACTATTGAGAAACAGCGGTCAATGCTTGAGGAGAGGTGGCCTGAAGCTCTTGAGGCTAGACGCGTGGAGGAGAAGGGGTTGCCGCCCCTACCTAACGTTGAGAAGTATAGGCGTGTAGTAACCAGGTTTGCCCCTAACCCGGACTTCGTCTTGACCCTTGGGAATGCGCGGCCAGCCATATTGAGCTATGAGTATGCTAGGATGTACAGGGGGGAGTTCATACTGAGGTTTGAGGACACGGATCCGAAGACTAAGACGCCTATCCTGGAGGCGTACGAGCTTATAAGGGAGGATCTTGGGTGGCTCGGGCTGAAGTGGGATCGGGAGTATGTGCAGTCGTTGAGGATGCCTGTCTACTACATGCTGGCCCGTGAACTATTGGAGCGTGGAGGGGCTTATGTCTGCACGCATTCACCGGGTGAGCTGAGGGAGCTTCGGGCTAAGGGTAGGCGGTGTAAGTGTGCTGGTCTACCCCTGGGGGATCAGCTGGAGAGATGGGACAGAATGATTTCCGGGGGCTACGGCGAGGGGGAGGCGGTTTTACGCGTGAAGACCGATCCAAGGCACCCGGATCCCTCGGTTCGTGACTGGGTTGCTTTCAGGATTATCGATACGTCGGTTCATCCTCATCCCGTGACCGGCGACAAGTACTGTGTCTGGCCCACCTATAATTTCGCGGCTGCTGTGGACGACCATTTAATGGGTGTGACGCATATTTTGAGGGCTAAGGAGCACATTTCTAACACTGTGAAGCAGAAGTTTCTCTATGGGCATTTTGGCTGGCGGTATCCTGAGACGATACATTTCGGCCGTCTTAAACTGGAGGGGACTATTCTTAGCAAGTCTAAGATGAGGGCTGGAATATCGGCTGGGAGGTACTTGGGCTGGGACGACCCGAGGCTCGGGACTCTTAGGGCGCTTAGGCGGAGAGGGTTCTACCCTGAGACTATATGGGAGATTATAATGGATGTGGGGGTTAAAAGCTCTGAGGCTACTATAAGCCTCAGCAATATATATGCTGTGAACAGGCGGAGGCTGGAGGATGAGGCTGACAGATATATGTTTACGCCGAATCCCGTACTGCTAACCGTTAAAGGTGTTAGGACTGAGACTGAGGTTAAGCTACCTTACCATCCCTCTCATCCGGAGAGGGGGATAAGGGTGATAAGGCTTATCCCTAGAGAGGGCGCTGTTAAAGTCTATCTGGCTCTAGGGGATCTGGCTTCTTTCAGGGAGGGGGACGTCGTGAGGCTCATGGGGTTCGCTAATGTCAGGCTGGTTAAGGTTGCTAGGGATGGTGGCGTCGCCGAGTTTCACAGCTGCAGTGTTGAGGATGCTAGGGCCCTGAACGCGCCTATAATACAGTGGTGCCCGCTGGACGGGGTGCGGGTGTCTGTTCTTAAGCCTGAGAGAGACGAGCTACGTGTGATAGAGGGGCTGGCGGAGCCGGCGGTTGCCTCTCTCAAGCCTGAGACCAGGATTCAGTTTTTCAGGTTTGGGTTTGTTAAGGTTGAAAAGGTCGGTCGTGGGGAGATCGGCTGCGTATATATACACGACTAGGGTTCCGTTAGCCTGAACGGCTTGCCCTCCCTCAGTATTTTCTCGGGGAACTTATCTCTGAATTTTTTCATAAACTCGATGTCTTCTTTTTCGTTCCGGAGCTCGTCCGGTAGCATTATGGGTATTTCCTCCCTTATAGGGTACCATCGGCCGCATTTCTCACATATTAGTATGCCTGTCACGACCTCCTTCTTTATGCATTCAGTGCAGCTGTAGTCTATCTGGCCTAGCTCGGAGATCATCGCCTTTCTTAGGCCACAGTAGAGCTCGCAGAAAGGCTCTTTTTCCAGTTCGACTTTTCTCTCCTCATACGTTGTCTCCTCGAAAACTATTAGTTTCAGGGGGAAAGACTTATCATAGGGGCAAGCCAGTATGTCGAGCAACCTATATTTCATGTTTACACCAAGCTTCAACTGAGGTTTTCGAAATATAAATTTTCAACTGTTTCCCGGAAGCTTTTTAACAGTCTTTTAATACTAGTCCAAGCGCTGCTGTCGCGTATTAGGCGGTACTCTATGAAGACGCTGATAATCCTAGACCCTGAGTCTGAGAAGCTGTTCAGGCTTTGCGGATTCAGGAACGTTGTTGAAGTGGAGGAGTTCAAACAGATGCTGAAACAGGGTGAAAGGGTTGATGACCGGATGCTGCTGGTCGTCTCGGATTACCTAGAGAATATACGTAGCCTAGTCGGGGATAGAGCCATGCTCGTGATCCAGCGACGGATAGGGAAGAGGGAGATCCTGGAGGACGTTAGGAAGGCTATAGGCGTGAAGATAAGAGTTGGCGGTTCCGGGTGACCGGGCTTGGATGGAGCCTATATCTCAACCATAGTTGGCCCGGTTGTGATAGCTGAGAACGCCGTAGGTTTTAAAATGCACGAGATGGTGAGCGTCGGGGACGAGGGGCTTGTAGGCGAGGTTATAAGGCTCCGTAAATCTAAGGCCTATATTCAGGTTTACGAGGATACGACCGGGCTTAAGCCAATGGAGCCGGTTAAGCCGAGCGGGAAGCCTCTCGTCGTCGAGCTGGGGCCCGGCCTACTAGGCCAGATCTTCGATGGTATTCAGCGGCCGTTGACCGTGTTAAAAGAGCTGGCGGGAGCCTTCGTTAGGAAGGGTCTTAAAGTCAACGCCTTGAACAGAGGCAGGAAATGGCCTTTTAGACCAGTGGTTTCTGAGGGCGTAGCCGTTGAGGCTGGAGACGTGATCGGCGAAGTTGCTGAGACGGCCTCTGTTAAGACGAGGATAATGGTTCCCCCCGGTGTCTCCGGGATTGTGGACTGGATAGCGTCTGAAGGCAGGTATTCGGTTGAGGACGTGGTGGCTGTGCTTAGAAGCGACGAGCGACGTGTAGAGCTGAACATGATCCAGGAGTGGCCCGTTAGGAAGCCTAGGCCGTTTAAGACCAAGTTGCCGGCTAACGAGCCTATGGTGACCGGGCTAAGAACTATAGACATGCTTTTTCCACTGGCTAAAGGCGGTGTGGCGGCGGTTATAGGGGGGTTCGGCACGGGTAAAACGGTGATACAGCAGCATATGGCTAAATGGGCTGAGGCCCAGATTGTTGTCTACGTCGGCTGCGGGGAAAGAGGTAACGAGATGACTGAGATACTGGAGACGTTCCCGAAGCTAACCGACCCTAGAACAGGGCATTCGATGATGGAGCACACAATACTGATAGCTAACACCAGCAACATGCCTGTTGCAGCCAGGGAGGCCAGCATATACACCGGGATAACTATAGCGGAGTACTTCAGGGATATGGGCTACGACGTGTCGCTGATGGCTGATTCAACGTCTAGGTGGGCTGAGGCCTTAAGAGAGATTTCCGCCAGGCTCGGGGAGGTGCCTGGAGAGGAGGGGTACCCGACCTATTTAGCCGACATGTTAGCCGAGTTCTACGAGAGGGCTGGGAGGGTCCGCTGCCTAGGCAGCGATGAGAGGCATGGGTCCATCACCATTATAGGTGCCGTCTCCCCTCCAAGTGATGACATATCTGAGCCCGTCACGCAGTCGACGCTTAGAATAGTGAAGACTTTCTTTAGCCTGGACCGCTCGCTGGCCGAGGAAAGGCATTTCCCGGCTATAAGCTGGGTCACCAGCTACTCGCTCTACTACGATTTTCTCGAGAAATGGTTTGTGGAGAACGTCTCGCCTGAATGGCCCCGGATAAGGTCTACTTTTCGGAGGTTGCTGCAGCAGGAGGCTGAGCTAAAGGAGATAGCTAGGCTGGTTGGCCCGGATGCCCTTCCTGAAAGGGATAGGTTTATACTTTATGCAGCCCGTATGGTGCGTGAATGCTTCCTTATGCAGGACCTGTTTCACCCGGTTGACCAGAACTCTGATCTCGAGAAAACGTTTCTGATAGCTAAGGCTGTGGATTATTTTTACAGGAGGATGTTCGACGCCTTGATGAAGGGTGGTGACCTGGAGAAGATCTTTTCGCCTAGGCTGCGGCAGATGATGGCTCGGCTTAAATTCCTCTCTACAGAGGAGCTAAAGGAAGCGGTGAACCGGTTTATCGGAGAGGTTGACAAGCTTTACAGGGAGTTAACGGGGTGAGGAGGGTGGACGTCGGGCTGCCTGTTTACTACGCTACTTTAAGCGAGCTGAAGGGGCCGTTGCTGGTGATCGAAGAGGTTGACCACGCAATGTACGGCGAAGTTGTCGAGATAGTTGATCCGGCTGGTGAGCGTAGAAGGGGTACGGTTATCGAGACTGGTATAGGGTATGCGATCATACAGGTGTTCGAGGGGACGAGCGGCCTGGACATTAACACCAGCGTGAAGTTCGTAGGAGAGACCCTTAAGGTGCCTGTGTCCCAGGACTTGTTGGGAAGAATACTTGACGGCAGCGGGAGGCCTATAGATGGGGGGCCCGCCGTCGTGCCGGAGGATTACAGAGATGTGAACGGGCTTCCGATAAATCCGGCTGCACGCGAGTATCCCCGTGAATATATCCAGACCGGGATATCCGCTATAGACGGCATGAACACGTTGAGCAGGGGGCAGAAGCTACCGATATTTACCGGCAGCGGGCTTCCGCACAACAAGCTGATAGCACAGATAACTAGACAGGCTAAGGTGCCGGGGAAGAAGGAGGATTTCGCCATAGTCTTCGCAGCCATGGGAATTACATCGGATGACGCTGAGTTCTTTATAGAGCATTTCAGGGATACTGGAGCTCTCGAGAGAAGCGTGGTTATCGTCAACCTGGCGGAGGATCCTGCGATAGAGAGAATATTGACGCCCCGGCTCGCGTTAACGGTTGCTGAACACATGGCTTTCGACCTGGGGATGCACGTCCTAGTTATATTGACGGATATGTTGAATTACGCTGAGGCTTTAAGGGAGATATCGGCGGCGAGGGCGGAGGTGCCCGGTAGAAGGGGGTATCCCGGTTACCTGTACACTGATTTAGCCACTATTTACGAGAGGTGTGGCAGGATTAAGGGGCGGGGAGGAAGCATAACGCTGATGCCTATCATAACGATGCCGAACGATGACAGGACGCACCCGGTTGTGGATCTCACCGGGTACATTACGGAGGGGCAGATATATTTGGACAGGGGGCTTCACAGGAAAGGCGTGTATCCACCGATAAACGTTCTACCTTCTCTTTCGCGGCTCATGAAGGAGGCCGTGAAATACACTAGGCGTGACCATGCCTACCTGGCTAATCAGCTTTATGCCGCTTACGCTAGGGCTCAGGAGCTAAGGGAGCTTGTCCTGATAATAGGCGAGGAGTCTCTTGGCCCTGACGAGAAACGGTATTTAAAGTTTGGAGACGAGTTTGAGCAGCGATTTATAAACCAGGGAGTGAATGAGGATCGGAGCCTGGAGGAGACCCTAGATCTGGGCTGGGAGATACTGTCTAAACATATATCCGAGGAGAATTTGACCAGGATACCTCCGGAGATCATCAGGGAGTATCATCCTAAATATAGAAAGCCTAGAGGGGCGGAAGAGCGGGGCGGGTAGTCGGGGTTAACGGAGCTGTGGTCTAAGCCATAGGTTTAAATATAGTGCAGGTTTTAGAGAAGAAACGGGACTGGTAGTGTCAACAAAGGTGCGGCTGACCAGAGTTGAGTTGTTGCGTCTTAGGAGGAGGCTCAGCCTCGCGGAGCGAGCCAATGAGCTACTTGAGGATAAAGAGGTTACGCTGGTGTCAGAGCTCGAAAAAGCCCTGGCTGAATACTTAAATATATATGATGAGGCTTCCAAGCTGCTGGAGAGGATCAGGGCTTTGCTGAGAAAGGCTGAGGACGATATGGGACCGCTGGCGCTTGAGCGGCAACTGTATTTCTCCGAGGGTGAGTATGAGATAGAGGCTTTCGAGAAACGGCTTATGGGGATTAAAGTATATGATTTACAGCTTAAAGGTCCTCCACGGGCTACGCCGTCTCTGAACCTGGTGTCGAGCTCCCTGTATTTCTTTGAGGCTAGGAATGCGGCTTCAAGGCTGGCGTATCTTTTAACGCGGCTGATAGAGCTTGAGAATAAGATTAGAGCCATAGACAGGGAGCTGGTGAAGGTTAGGCGGCGTAGGAATGCCCTGGAATACGTATTAATCCCCGACATGCATAAAATGATCGAGATGATACAGCTTTACCTGGAGGAGAAGGAGCGGGAGGAGCTGTTTAGGCTTAGGTTAACGCTTAAGCTAGGTGTTTAGTATTGTCCTCAAGCGACTGTCTTCCGGAGTTATTGAAGGATATTGAGGGAAGCGCTCTTGTAGTTAAGGTTAACGATAAGATAAGGAGCGTCTTAGACTACGCGTCGTCTAAGGGCGTGTTTGACCAGGCCCTGGAGAGGTTAAGGTATAGCAGAAGAAGTGTGGAGCAGCTCCTTAGAAAAGGTTATGTGCCGTTCAGCCTGATCTCTGAGATATGTGTCATGATAGGTTCGGACCCTGGCTCCAGGAGGTTGCCAAAGTATTACTCGGACCCCATAGAGTGCATTAAAGGCGCGGTTATTGAGACCGCCGACTTCGCCGAGGAGGATTTCGAGATCGAGAAAGAGGAAGAGGAACAGCGGCAACTGGTGAGGCTTAGATTTGATGTAAGATCCATGGTTGAGGTCTACAACGTCCTCGTCAACCTTTTAACGTTGACGGTGGGAGGGTGGTTCATAGCCCGTATATTCCTTCCTAGGCTCGGAATAAGTGAAAGACTGAGCGATGTTATAGGAGTTATAGCTGGCGCTGTAGCTTTCAACGCGATGATACTGTACAGATACGTCCGCGAGAGAAGACGGGGAAAATAGCATCGATGCGGGGAGCCACAGCATCAGATTTATCCGGTACGCTTACCTAGGATTCAGCCTTTTCGGCTATTTTAAACATGTGTTCAGAACCATGTTAAGGCGGTCGGACGGGTAAAAGGTATTTAAAACACATCTGCAAAGATTCTCTGGGCTGGACATCATGTATAATGGACGAGTTTCAGTCGACGTGCTCGTAGTAGGGGCCGGGCCAGCAGGGCTTATGGCGGCTAGGAAAATAGCTGCTGCCGGGTTTAAAGTGCTGGTTGTGGAGAAGGAGAAGGAGCTCAGCGTGAAACCTTGCGGAGAAGGGATCAGCGCTAGAACTATTAAAACAGCTGAATTAACTGATAAGGAGGCTGACCGCTTTATAGCGGTTAGAATCAAACGAGCCAACATATATTCGCCCTCCGGAATAAAACTGAGCGTTGTAGGAGGCTCTGCCCAGGGCTACATAATAGACAAGAAAAAGTTTCTCCGCGTCATGGCCTCGAAGGCGGCGGATGCCGGGGCGGAAATAGCTATGGCTGAGCCCGCCAAGCGTATAGAGAAGGTCGATGAAGGATACAGGATATACACTAGAAGTCTAGAGGTTACCACAAGACTGCTTATAGGCGCTGACGGATATCTTTCGTTCACCGCAAGACGGCTGGGCTTGGAGAAGCCGGGGGAGAGAAAGGTTATCCCTACTGTCCAATATGTTATGGTTAACTGCAACTTGGAGGACCCCGAGGCCATAGACTTTTATGTTGGAAGGAGAGTCGCGCCGCTTGGATACGTATGGGTTTTCCCCAAGTCTGAGACGGAGGCAAACGTAGGGATAGGTGTTAGAGGCGCACCAGCTAAGCTGTACTTGGACAAGTTCGTGAGGGATCACCCAGAGATGTTTTCTAAGGCTGAAGTAGTCGAGTATAAAGGGTCGGCTGTCACGATAAGCGGTATGCTGGAGAAAATAGTGGATGATAACGTTATGCTGGTCGGCGAGGCAGCGGGCGAAGTA
>CAYSTQ010000065.1:0-8410 GCA_964433855.1 uncultured Thermoproteales archaeon | reverse complement strand
TTCCTGCTGCTTCAAGCACTTTTTTCACGTTTTCCTCGGTTATAGGCTTGCCAGCACGGTGCAGTAACAGACCCGCATATACGTATTCCACAGACGCCACCTCCTGAACCTACTGAATAACTGGCATCTTAAATTCTTTTTGCTGGGTTTAAAAAGCTTAAATGCTAGCATCGAATGAATATCCATATATTTTAAAGAGGTCTAAGTAAAGTTGTGGTGGCTATCTTGGATATCCCAAGACCTGAACATCCTAGGCCTGACCTGATGAGAGACCTATGGCTTAATTTAAATGGTGTATGGGATTTCACGTTCGACGACTATGAAATAGGAGATCATCATGGTTACTACTATGAAGATGCATCATATAAAATGAAAATAAACGTGCCTTTTGTGTTTGAAAGCCCTCTAAGCGGGATAGATGACCAAACCGCTCATCCATGTATATGGTATAAAAGAAATTTTAAAATATCTAGTAAATTACGAGATGGAAAACGAATATTTATTAATTTTGGCGCTGTAGACTACAAAGCCATTGTATGGTTAAACGGAGTAAAACTAGGCGAGCATAAAGGCGGGTATTCGCCTTTCTCTTTCGAGATAACGAACCTTCTTAAAGAGAAAAACTGTGTCGTGGTCAAGGTGATCGACAGAACGGGAGATCAGCCCAGGGGCAAACAATACCACGGCGCGCACCCTAGAGGCTGCAGGTACACTCGTGTAACAGGTATTTGGCAAACAGTATGGATTGAGGCTAGAGGTAAAACCTATATAAAAAATTACAAGGTTTACCCTACAGACCATGATAAGGTGATGGTAAAAGTCTCTGTAAGAGGCCCAACGGAAGGAATAAGGCTTAGGGCCGAAGCTTTTTATGCAGGCTGGGATGCTGGGACCGTCGATGTCGACGTAAAAAACCATGAAATAGTATTCGAGCTTCCTCTAAGAATAGTGAGGCTATGGTGGCCCGAGGATCCCAATCTCTACAGGTTTAAAATTAGCTTATTCAAAGAGGATGAATTAATAGATGAAATACACGGTCTATTTGGTCTTCGAAGAATTGTGGCTAAAAACGGATGGTTCAAAATAAATGGAAAAAAATACTATCTCAAAATGGTTCTTGACCAAGGATACTGGCCTAACGGCCTTTATACGGCTCCAAGCGATAACGATATCAGAAGAGATGTTGAGGCCGTTAAAGAACTGGGGTTCAACGGTGTCAGAGCGCATCAAAAGCCTAGAGATCCAAGATACCTATATTGGTGCGATAAAATAGGCGTTCTAGTATGGGAGGAATCCGCTGACTGGGGCATGCCCCTAACCAGTGAGTGGATTGAGCCTTTCTGGTCTGAATGGAGAAGTATAATTGAAAGAGACTTCAATCATCCATGTATAATTGCGTGGACGTGTTTCAACGAACGTTCAAATAGGGAGTCACCATACGCGTCCAGGTTTATTAAGACAATATATGAACGGACAAAAGATACGGATCCGACGAGGCCGGTTCTGGATAACAGTGGTTGGTTTCACGTAGCCACAGACATAGCTGATGTTCACGCATACGTAAACATCTTGAAGCTCCCGGAGAAATGGCGAGCTTTCATCGACGGGGATTGGAAAGCGATACTGCATGAACCATGGTTCGAGGACTACGGGGAGTTACGGGATCAGCCAAGGATAATAAGCGAAATTGGAGGCTGGGGGATTAAAAAGTACCTAAAACCACTTATGGAAAGGCCGCCGTTCTACTATGATACACCTGTTGAAGATGAATTCGAATTTATTTCCAGGTATAGAGAGTTAATACGAGTATTAAAACAGCTTAACGACGTAGCAGGATTCTGCTACACTCAATTGTACGATATTGAAGGAGAGGTCAACGGCTTCCTAACCTATGATAGACGCTGGAAAATCAAGCCGGAAATTATAGCATCTATAAATTCATCTTTAACCATTTCCTAACCAGGGGATGCAAAATGATACCAATCAACAAGCCAATCATAGGAAAGGAGGAAATAGAAGCAGTGAAAAAGGTTCTAGAATCCGGAATACTAACTAACGCTTCTCCCGCAGGAGGCCCCATGGTTAAAGCCTTTGAGGAAGCCTTTGCTAAGTATATAGGTGTTAAGTACGCGGTAGCCGTCAACTCGGGTACAGCAGCCTTATACGCGGCCCTACTAGCGTTAAACGTTAAACCAGGGGATGAAATAATCGTGCCAGCCTTCACTTTCGTCGCGACGGCAAATGTAGTGCTTCAGGTAGGGGCTAAACCGGTTTTCGCAGATATAGATCTCGAGACCTACACCATAGATCCCGACGACCTACGTAAGAAGATCACTGATAAAACTAAAGCCGTAATTCCTGTTCATTTATATGGGCTACCAGCCGACATGGATCCAATAATGGAGATAGCGGAAGAGCATAATATTTTTGTTATCGAAGATGCGGCGCAAGCACATGGTTCCGAATACATGGGACGCAAGGCTGGATCTCTGGGCCATCTAGGTTGCTTCAGCTTCTATCCCAGTAAAATAATAACTACTGGTGAAGGAGGCATGATCACGACTAACCATGAGGAGATTGCTAAACGGCTGAGAATGATACGTACCCACGGCCAAGTTAAGGGCTACGACAGCGTAATTCTTGGAGCAAACCTTAGGATGCCTGAAATAGAGGCAGCAATAGGCCTAGTGCAGCTTAAAAAGCTCGAAGAGTTCCTGGCGTTAAGACGACGTAACGCGTCGATGCTGACCGAGCTTCTAGCCGAGCTGGAATCTGTCCAGCTTCCCAAAGAACCCTCAGGCCGTAAACACAACTGGTACCTCTACACAGTCTCCGTCAACCCAGCTATAAGAGATAAAATTCTAGACAGTTTACGGTCGGCTGGAATAGGCGCAACGGTCTATTATCCAAAACCAATTCATAAAATACCCTTATACGTAAGCCTTGGGTATTCCTCATTTAAACTGCCCCGTTGTGAAAAAGCCGCGCAGAGCGTCATGTCGCTGCCAGTCCATCCACAGGTCAGAGAAAAAGAGATAGAGTTTATAGCTAGAACACTTAAAAAATCTTTAACAGGTGCTTAAAAATGGGGTTTCTATCGAATAAAGCCACTATCCTGGGCCGCGTTCTTCCAGCCGCCGAGATTCTAGGCACGACGATAATCGGGAAGGGATCATTTATAGATAGCTATGTAACAGTAGGTTATCCTATTAGATCAAAGCTCTTAAATTTATTGCAGCGAAATATATCCATTGAAGACCTGGATAGTGTTAGCGAGGGTGCAGTCATAGGTTCTAACTGTGTGGTAAGAAGAGGAACTATAATATATGAACGAGCCCTGCTCGGAGACCACGTGGAGACAGGACACAACGTTCTCATAAGGGAGGCCGTGACTATTGGAGACAATAGTAAAATAGGAACTGGAACAGTGCTAGACGGCCGAATAAGCGTGGGTAACATGGTAAGTATACAGTCTAGAGTATACATACCTCCGGAAACCAGAATCGGAGACAGGGTTTTCATAGGGCCATGTGTGATAATCACCAATGATAAGTATCCGCCTTCAAACAGGCTAGTCGGGGTAATTATAGAGGATGAAGCTGTTATAGGCGCGGGCGCCGTTCTCATTGCAGGGGTGCGAATAGGGAGAGGTGCTGTGGTAGCAGCTGGCGCTGTAGTCACTAGGGATGTCCCAGAAAATACTGTTGTAGCCGGGGTACCAGCGAAACCTATGTGTAGCCGTGAAGAATACGATAAGAAGAGGCTTAAGTATCAAAGTTTTCAGAAATCCTAGGACTTTATTACAGAAATTCTTAGAGCTGGTCATTTAACAAATCTGCTAAAGCTTCTTCTACATTGTTTAGTTCGCTCATTTTTTCGTATCTTTCTATGCTTCCGACGTCGTACCAGAATTCATCAGTTAAATATCCGGCTACTGGGAACTCCTTATCCATCAAATAAGGTATTAAATGGCTCATTAAATCAGGGTTAGGGTATCTTTCAACTATATCTCTAAGCAGTTCGAAGACCTCATGTCTAAGAACCAGTATGCCTACGCTTACAGGTAGTTGCAGCACAGGTTTCTCCTCAAAGTACTTTATATAGCCCTTTGAATCAATATGTGCAACTCCTACACGTACCCTGTATCCCTTTGAAAGAACTATTGTGGCGGCCGCCTTCTTTTCACGATGATACTCAAGAACATTACTAAGATTGATTGTGGATAAAATATCGCCGTAGTAAACTAATATGTTGTCAGCCTCCAGAACCCCTTCTTTATACGCGTTGTAGAGAGCTCCCGCGGTTCCCTTAATACCCGGCTTATCTTTCACATACTCTATTTTAACAGAAAACCTGGAACCATCCTCAAAATAATTCTTTATCTGTTCCCATTTGTATCCGACTAACAACACGATGTTTTTTAAACCATGTTTTCTAAGAAGCCTAACTATATACTCAAGTAAAGGTTTCTGTCTGCCGCCTATAGGTATCATTGTTTTCTGGAAATAATAAGTAAGAGGCCTAAGCCTCTTACCCTCGCCACCGCAAAGCACGGCGGCTTTAAACTCTATGCTAGCCATAGTCAACACCCTGTAATTAAAAACCACTTTCAGATTTTTAATCTTTCAACCTAGACATATAAAGACTGTTTGTATCTGGAGCGTTCACAGATAAGGAACACTATTAAATCAACCATAAGGTTTATTTTTTAAATAGGTCATGTTTTGGGTGGTGGGAGTGTGTCTAAGGATCAGGTTGTCGGCGCTTTGTTGATGCTGGGCTCGGTTGCGGGGATAGTGGTTTACTTGTGGGGGATTTTCGTTGCTGAGCAGTGGGTTCAGGAGCTCTTCCTTAGGCTTACCGGCGCCGTCGCCGTGGGTGGTGTGCTGGGCATACTTGCCTGGATAGGGTACACGCTCGCGACGACCCCGCCCCCCAAGCCAATAGAGGAGATAGAGAAAGAGCTAGAGGAAGAACTCAAAAAGATAGAAGCCGAAACAGAACAAGAAACACAGGAAAAACCCCAAACCCAAGAAAAGACTGAGAAAACCGGTGAAGAGCAGGAGTCCTAAATAACAGGTATTTAAATAAGTAACATTTTATTTTTACCTTTCTCCGCGATTCAACCTATTTTCACAAGAATCTAAATAATTGCTAAGCTCGTAGACCAGTTGAACCTGTTCATCAACCATTAGCGCATTCCGTATCTTGCGTCTAACAGCCATTATGGCGTCTCCCGGCGCGAGTCCATATCTGAAAACTAGATAGCAGGCTAACATAGTTCCTGTACGGCCTATACCTCCGCGGCAATGAAAAAGTACAGGATAGTTAGCCCTAACCTGTTTAGAAACCCATTGAAGAATTTCGAGGCACTGACCTAAATCAGGTGCGGAAAAATCAGGTATTGGCGAATGGAGGACTCTAAACCCTATACGATTCAGCTCAGACATATAGTCTCTTGAGGACGGCCAGTAAAAAGCCAGTTCATAATTTTTAACTAAAACTACAATCGCTCTTATCCCCATGTTCCAGATCAGCCTAAGGTCTTCACGGCTAACAGGCATAGGAGAGCCTGCTACTTCCCCTTCAACTATCCACGTTACTTTAAGCCGCATAACCTTACAGTAAGCGTAAACGTCAAAATCTTTTATGGTACCTATAGGCTCGGTTAGATAGTTTTTAAAAAAGAAATCTAGATGCATATCTAGATGTTTAGCAAAGTAAATAAATATCTCTAACCGACAGAAGGTTACATCGTACATGGGGATAAGCATGGACAAGTTGAAAATAGGAGTTATAGGTTGTGGAACTGTTGCAGGTTATGGACACATACCCGCTGTTACTAGATCAGAACTAACGGAACTTGTGGCAGTTGTAGATGTTAACCCCGAAAAAGCTAGGAAAACCGCAGGGAAATATGGGGTAAAACACTACTCTAGCTACAAAGAATTCTTAGAGTGTGAAGACGTAGATGCTGTAATAATAGCTACGCCGACTTTCACGCATAAAGAGATAGCTGTGGCAGCTTTCAAAGCTGGTAAACATGTTTTATGCGAGAAGCCAATAGCGCTGAGCCTGGAGGAAGCTGATGAGATGATAAAGGCCGCTGAAGTTAACAACTGTGTTTTCATGATAGGTTTTACACGGCGTTTCTCGCCTAAATACAGGAAAATAAAAGAGCTGTTAGACAGGGGAGAAATAGGCGAACTAAAATACGTCAAACAAATCGTTAATTGGAGCGGCCCAATATGGGCTGGACTGGAACGCTACAGCTGGATGATAAATATCGGTGGAGGCCCCCTTATCGATGAGGGCGTGCATGAGGCAGACGTCCTGAGATGGTACACTGGCAGGGAAGCATCAACGGTTTACGCTGAGGCCCTATGGTTTAAGCCTAGCATAAAGTACCCAGATCATGTGAACGTTTTAGTGAAAATGGATAATGGGGTCTTAGGCTACATCGAACTAAGCTGGGCTTATCCCAAAGCCGAAAACACGCTTCAATTAATCGGTACAGACGGCATGATCTCAGGGGAAGATAAAATATTCCTGTATAGGGGCAAGGAGAAGACCGTTTTCGAGACAGATGATGACAGGAATAATTTTCTGAGAGAGCTTGAACATTTTGTTGAATGTATAGTGAAAGGTATAAGACCCGCGGCCTCCGGATACGAGGGACGTGCCGCGTTAGAGATAACACTAGCTGCTTTAAAGTCGATAAAAGAGAAAAAACCTGTCCGGCTCCCGATCAGGTAAGCCATGTAAACCATATCGAAAATTTTTCTTAAAGAAGGCTTATGTAAGCTGTTTTGGCGGCTTAACCTTATAAACCTTCATAGAATCTGCGTGCTCTCTGTATTCTCTGATGAAGCTGTTTAAAAGCGCTATCGGCACTATAGGTACGCCGTCTATTTGTCTTGGCGGGCCTGAGGAAACAGTAACTATTATAGGTATAATTATTATTTCGCTGGTGGGTATCTCCAGAAGGCCAGCGTACCTCCAAATAACAGTGGAGAGAGCGTGGGCTCTCTCAGCCTGTCTAATGGCGGCTTCACGGTAAACGTAGTTACCTACTCTTCTTATACGTTTGCAGTCTATGCAGAGTAGGATGCCTTCCCGGTATCCTATTATGTCTATCTCATACCGCCGTCTAAAATTCTTAAATCTAAAATTCCTAAGGACTATGTAATTATTTAGTTCAAGAATTCTTCCGGTGAATCCTTCAACATCCCGCCAACCAAGTTTAAGAAGAACCTCTTCAAGCGAAAACCCCTCGTTAACTAGTTGAAAAGCTAGCTTGACAGGATCCGTTAACTTGACAAGCCCCTCCTCTACATCCACTCCTATCTCTGAAAGAACGTTTTTAATCGTTTCATGATCAACCGCTGTTATCTCAGCTATGCTGGAAATACTAGGGTTCTCCCTGTCTAATAATGCTAAAAAGCCTCTTAATACTCTCTCCCTCAAAGTCATCATCAGATCTTCAGCCCCCTCGAAAAATTTTAATCATATCCATGGTTTAAAGCTAAGGGGGCTAGCTATTGAAGATTCCGGTTGTGAAAGCTCATTTAGAGATAGTTAGCGATTTAAAGAAGCTAAGAAAGCTTGCAGGTCGTATACTTGAGCATGAGCCAGAGATATTTAGGATATTATGGACTCCCTTCCGAAAGCTTACATATTTAGTAACGATCAATAAGGGTATTAAATCCCTAACCCTAAGCATAGCTGCACCATATGTCGGTTATACAACGTCACGTAAACATATGATATTCCTTATAAATAATCGGATTTTGAAAATGGAGACCATGCTGGCAGAAGTGAATGAAAATACCTGGGTTAGGATACTTCCAGATCAAAGATTTGACGAGAAGAACTTTCTAAAGGAATTGGAAACACTAATGAAAGATACGGATGTATGGTTAGATAGGCTGCGAAAAGAACTGTTGGCACAGGCAAAAAGCCTAGGTCGAAAAAATCTGGGGCGGGTTTTAATGATGCCGTGGACGGGTTATAGAGAGCCTAGAACTGAAAGCCAGCTTAGGCGCGAGCTCAGTGAGGCAGCCTTCATAAACAGTCTGCTTAGAAAAGAGCTGATGCTGAGTAATAAGGTACTTGGCGTTGAAAAAAGCGTGTTATATACATATCAGCCCTATGTATTAGCTGTATCACCAGAGAAAAAAGTCATATTACATGTAGATGGAAAGAGACTCAAAATAAACAGGCCATTGACGCATCTTCTCGTAAACGACAGAATGTTTAGAAGCCGTATTGAAGAGCTAGCTTACTAATAAAAGAAGCAGGCAACCATGTGGTCTCCACCGACCTTTATTAATCTAGGCTCTTCCGTTCTGCATCTGCTGGTGGCGTATGGACATCTTGGGTGGAAGCGGCAACCCGGAGGAGGATTAAT
>CAYSTQ010000064.1:0-8483 GCA_964433855.1 uncultured Thermoproteales archaeon | reverse complement strand
AAGCTATCACGGCATCCTTTATAAGCATTAAGCTACGCCACCATGCGGTTTAACAGCTAGACCTCCCGCGTGTAGGGTTTGCCCAGAGCGGCCGGCGCGCCCAGTTTTTTCCTGACAGCCTCCCTGGACGTTATGCAGAGTACGATGATCGTCGCCAGATAGGGGAGCATGCTTAGAAAAGCCGCTGGAACACCATAGGGTTGCAAATGATACTGGAGTACTTCGACCCCGCCATATAGATACGCCCCAAGCATAGCTCTCAACGGGTCCCACATGGAGAACACTGTCAGGGCTACAACTATCCAGCCTCTGCCAGCAGTCATGCCCTCGATCCATGCTGGAATGTAGACCAGGGATAAATATGCGCCTGACAGGCCCATTAGCGCCCCGCCGAGCATCAGACATAAATACCTAACCCTGTAAACGTTGATCCCCGTGGCGTCGGCGGCCGCCGGAGCCTCACCTACAGACCTGACTATTATCCCGGCTTTAGTCTTATACAGCACAAACCATAGAACCACTGTAAGCAGTATTGAAACGTACACTAGCGGGTTATGGTTAAATAGAAGCTGACCTACCGCCGGTATCTGCGAGAGCCCCGGTATAGGAATAGAGGGCAGGTGTGGAGCTGGAACGCCGATATAGCCTTTCCCCATAAGACTACTTAACCCTATGCCGAACATTGTTAGAGCTAGGCCTGAAACCACCTGATTAGCGCGAAGTGTAATCACCAGAACCCCGTAGGATAGGGCGAGAAGCATCCCCGCCAAGACGGCCGCTAACACCCCTAGAACAGGGTCTCCAGTCTCCCTAGCCACGGCAAACCCCGTAACCGCCCCAACGATCATTATTCCCTCAGCGCCAAGGTTCATAATACCTGACCGTTCAACATATATGCCGCCGAGGGTACCTATCAGCAGCGGGGTTCCTGCCTTTAAAATGCTTCGGCCGATAGCAATCCATATATCCATCCTGCTCACCTCTCCACCACTATCCTATACTTAGCTATGAGGTCAAGCCCGACAACGGCAAAAAGTATCGAGCCGTTAAACACGTTTATCATGGCTGCCGGAAGGCCTACCGAGACCTGAAGCATGTCTCCCCCGACCAGGAGCGCGCCGTAAAGGAAGGCCGCCAGGCTTACACCTATGGGGTTCAAGCCGCCTAGCCAAGCGACAACGATCGCCGTATACCCGTATCCCGGCGAGATCCTAGGTCTAAGCCTTCTCTGAATCCCAGCCACTTCACCAACCCCGGCGATGCCCGCCAGGCCACCGCTTATAAGCATGGATAAAACTATTACTTTCCAGGCGTTTACACCGGCGTACCTGGCGGCGTCCACGTTATCGCCCATCACCCTTATCTCGTAGCCCAGAGAGGTTCTACGAACAATTACGTAAAGGACCGCGGCAGACATTAGGGCTATCGCCAACGTCGTATAATGTATCCTAGTGCCTGGTATGTATGGTAGCTGGGCAGCCTGTGGAAATAGCGATGTTTGAGGAAAACCCCATTCATGCGGGCCTCTCCAGGGCCCGTAAACAAAGTATTCTAGAAGCTTTTCAGCGACCAGGTTGAGCATAAACGTCGTGAGAACCTCGTTAACTCCCAGTTTAGCCTTAAGAACTGCTGGAACCAGGGCCCACAGCGCGCCAGCCGCAAAGCCAGCGGCGTACACCGCGGGAAGCATCAAGGGATCTGGGGGCCTAGGGGCGAACAGCGCCATCCAGGTGGCCGCTATAGCGCCCAGCAACAACTGTCCTTCAGCACCTATGTTCCAGACCCCCGCCTTGAAAACAGGGATCAAGCCGTAGGCGCATAGGGCGAGCGGTATAAACTTGACCACGACCTCTGAGAGGCCGTACTGGCTTAGGAGAGAGCCCCGTATTATTTCAGAGTAAGCATAGCCCGGATCTATCCCGTAGCTCAGGAATATCAGGGCGTCTATGCCCAGGGCGAGAAAGATGGCGAGCACCCTGACGGCTATCACGGCTTTAAGGGGGGCTACAAGCCTTCTCCTCAGCCTTATCCGGACGCCGCCTATCCTTATCATGCCGCAGCCTTCACCTCCTCACCAGCCATTAACAATCCGATCTCCTCCATGCTCACCTTGTTTGAATCGAAGACGCCCACAATCCGGCCCCTATGGATGACAGCCACCCTGTCGCTAAGCGCTAAAACCTCCTCCAGATCCTCCGAGACTAGGAGAACCCCAGCGCCCTTGTCCCGCTCCTCCAGCAGAACCCTTCTAACGAACTCCGTCGTGGCCACGTCAAGCCCATAGGTTGGATGAGAGGCTACTATTAGGCAATGCTCCTCAGACAGCTCTCTGGCCAGAATAAGTTTCTGCATGTTGCCTCCTGACAGCAGTATTGCCGGAACCTTCAGGCTGGGGGCTACAAGCCCGTATCTCTCAACAGCTCCGTTGAGCTCCTCCTCAGCCTTCCCGTAGTCTATGAAGGGCCCCCGCCGATACTCCTTCTTATAATACTTCCTGAGCAGATAGTTGTCGACAAGCGAGAGATAGGGGGCTAGACCCAGCCTAATTCTGTCCTCCGGTATATGGGCCACCCCCAGCTCGGCTATCTGCCTAGCCGACATATTGGTGACCTCTCTTCCAGCTATTATTATCCGGCCCTTCTCAACCCTTCTTAGCCCGGTTATCGCCTCCACCAGCTCCTTCTGGCCATTGCCCGCCACCCCGGCGATCCCTAAGACCTCTCCCCTTCTAACCTCTAGGCTGACACCCCTCACAGCGTACACTCCTCTGTCGCCCATCACCCATAGATCCTCCACCTTCAACACGTGGTCTCCCGGCTTCCTATCATGTTTAAAATACTGGTTTAACGCTACGGCTCGGCCGACCATCATCTTCGCCAGCTCCTCCTTAGTGACTTCAGACGGCGTAACTGTTGCAACAACGCGGCCTTTCCTAAGCACAGTTATCCTGTCGCTCCGCATAGCCTCGTCGAGCCGGTGAGTTATGAACACGATGGAGCACCCGTCACGCCTCATCCTGTCAACGACCTCGAAAAGCTTTTCCCTTTCTATAGGCGAGAGAACAGAGGTCGGCTCGTCGAGCACGAGTATCTTCGCCCCAGCGTACAGGACTTTTAATATCTCGACCCTCTGCTTCTCCCCGGTGGAGAGCTGCCAGACGTAGGCGTCCGGATCTATCTCTAAGCCATACCTGTTTGAAAGCTCTAGAAGCCTGCCTCTAACCTCCCTGCTGGGAAAAAGCTGGCTCCGGGCAAAGCTGAGGGCTATGTTCTCCGCTATTGTAAGGGTTTCAACAAGCCTGAAGTGTTGGTGAACCATGCCTATTCCGAGCTTTAAGGCGTCTTTCGGGCTCTTTATCTTAACTTTCCTACCCTCAATCAGTATTTCGCCCTCGTCAGGTTTACACTCCCCGTATAGTATTTTGACTAGTGTCGATTTACCGGCGCCGTTTTCGCCGAGCAAGGCGTGAAGCTCGCCTTTCCTGAGGCTGAAGTCGATATGATCGTTAGCCATTATGTCCGGTGGGAAAAACTTGGTTATCCCCTTCATTTCAAGCACTAGATCGCTGGCCGACATGAGTATACCTCCAGGTGCTGAGGAGGTTTAAACACGAAAAAAGAAATAGTTATCGGTTGATTTCAGGCGGGTTTCAAACCTACTCCTTCGGGATTCTATCCACAATGTTGTCGACGAACCAGTTTATGGTCCAGAGCGTGTCGTGGTCAGCCCTAACGCCAGCCGGTATCCTGGGGTTACCGTCCTGATCATATATGGGCCCGGTGAACGGGTCGAAGACAACAGTTGGCTCACTCATCTGTTTAAGCCTCTTGAAGACCAGATCGTAGACGCTTATCTCGCCGAACTCTGGGTGATTTATGACTTTAGACTTGAGCTCGTCGACGAACTTCGGGTTTATCGGCATACCGAAGTCGCAGCCCAGCTCGACGGCGCCTTCGCGGAGCATCCACCAGTAGTCAACATTCTCCAGGTTGGTGGTGTTGTATATGCCGAGATATATCTTCATGAGTATGTCCCTGTATATGACTTCCCAACGAACCAGCTGGCCGCTTACAACGGTGTCCGGACCGTACTCAAGCATTGGACTGTAGTGGGCAAAGGTGTAGATCTGTTTACCCTCCTTAGTATGCTGCTCGCCGACCTGTATAACGGTTGGGCTGTCCTCGGTGAAGGCCAGTACATCGCAGCCTATGTTTATTAGCTCCTCGGCGGCCTCCCTAGCCTTGGTCGGATCATACCAGGAGAAGATCCATCTCACGTGCACCTCAGCGTTCGGGTTGACCTCCTTTATACCGAGAGCAAAGGCGTTTATATGCCTGACAACCTCGGGTATCGGGTACGCAGCGACGTAACCTATCTTGTTAGTCTTAGTTAACGCGCCCGCCATGAGCCCGTTAAGGTAGTAGAGCTGGTAGAGCTCGGCGAAGTAGGTGCCCATGTTCTTCCAGCGTTTATAGCCGGCACAGTGGAAGAATATCTTGTCAGGATACTTCTTGGCGGCCTCGAGGGTTGGATCCATGAAGCCGAAGGATGTAGTGAACACGACGTCGTAGCCCTCCTGGATGTAGCGGTCTATATACCTGGCGACATCGGCCTCGGCGATGCTTTCAGCGTAGGTGGTTTCAAGCCAGTCAAACTCCTGGTCCACAATTTTTCTGCCGAGGTCATGGGCATGCGTCCAACCATAGTCCTCTATGGGGCCCACGTATATGAAGGCGGCCTTAATCTTCCTGCCTTCCAGCTCCTTGATCCTGGCTTGGAGCTGAGTTATCTCTTGATCTTTAGCCTGGAGCTGCGACCGCAGCTGCTGCGTCTGGGATCTGGCCGATTCAAGCTCGCTGGCCGGAACCATGCCCGGCCTAGGCATGAAGTAGCCTATTGCGGCCCCAATCACTATACCTATTATTAGAGCCGCTATTAACTGGCCGGTGATTTTAGACGACATGCTCGCCACCATGCCGAGGATTAATTCCAACATTTAAAAATTTTCCCTTTAAAATACGGTTCTACAGGGCTGTTTTTTACATGTTTGTTTAAAAATAAGCCGGAGCGAAGAGGGGAAACGGCGGGAAGCTGTCAAGTAGGCTGCATTAATCATCGGGTACAGCCATATTTTTATCTCCACCGTGACGAAAGCAGGAATAATACTGCTGTCCAGAGGAGACTTACACCGGTGAAGACAGTGCATGGAAACGTTTAACTAGTTAAAGAAATTAATGAGTATGGTGGTAACATTGGGGAAACCTGAACGGTTGCACGTACATATTAGCGAGGTGCCTAAAACCCCTTGCTCATCGCTAGCCGAAAAAATGTTCGACCAGTTCGTGCTCAGGGATTTCGACGACGGAAAAGCCCCTATAAGACCCACTGAACGGGTCACGATAATCGTCCAGAGCTATCAGCCAGGCGGTAGACATTTTCTGCATAAGCATGAGGACGTGGAGCAGGTGTACTTTATATTGAAGGGCAGGGCTAGGGTTAGGCTGGGAGACGAGGTTCTCGAGGTGGGCGAAGGCGATTTCGTATATATCCCAAGAGGGACGCTGCATTCCAACGAGAACATAGGAGACGGCGAACTAAAGGTAATGTTGATAGGGGTGAAAGTAGTTTAGCAACTTCCCCTTTCCCTAAAGAGGTGTCTAAAATTCTAAAAACCCTGTTTTTAGCCCTGGTAATATTACTGTTGGCGGCGCCGGCAAGCCTAGTTAATTCTATACCAGTAGAAAACTACAGATACTACTTCTACGCTCCCTCCAACCAGCTACTCCTAGTCATAGGGCTCTCCGACAACACATCTCTCAGGCTTTACAACCTGAGCAGATACGGGCTCGAGAAAAACGCCGTATGGAGTGGAAGCGTAAACCGCATGGGTAGGGTCGTCATACCTGTTAGCAGAGGGTTTTACGTGCTCCATGCTTCATCTAGGGTGGCCGCGGCGCTCTGCCTGGACTGGAACTCGACAAGGAACGAGGGCGGCTTCTTCTATCCCGCCACCACTGGAGGATTTGTCGGAAAGGAGTTTATCTTCCTAGTGTTCGACTACGGCGAGGGGATACCGACTGTATACGCTTTCGAGGACGCCGAAGTCAAAGTATACGATGCCTCAGGGAACCTAGTCGAGAAACACAGGCTGTGGCAGAACGATACGAGGACACTGCATCTATTTAAAGGCTCCATGTACAGGATTGTGTCTACCGGGAGAATAGCGGTAATTCAGATGTCCGACGACAGGATAATGATGGCTGTAAGTCCCTACGGAGGTTTTAAAGGCAGATGGCTGATAGGGGGAACACATCATTCATGCGGGATATTCGCCGCTGTAGCCTACAGGCCCTGTAAAGTTGTGGTAGAAGACGCTAAAAGGAGAATAAAGGTTCAGGAGCATACATTCACACCTGAAGAGGTCGACTCAGGCAGGCCATGGAGTGTGGGGGTCAGGCTAACACTCCTTCTCAAGTTCACATCTAATGCCCCGATAACGGTCCTCACCGGAGAGGACGGAGATGAACTGGATATTGAACATATGGTCGGCGTAGCCATCGCCAGTGTTAAGGCTGGGGAGGAGTTCCGGGTCTACGCCCCCTCAGGCCTAGTCATATTCGTCCTTGAAGATGGTAAACTGGAGGTCGACGGGGCTGAGTATACGGCTTCAGCTGGCCAGTACCTAACGTTTGAAAGAGGAACACACATCATAAAGCCGGAGAGCAACCTTATAATAGAGATTATCGGGAACAGGGGGTCTAGCATATATTCAGCCCCTGTCCCAGCCATACTCTACCTACTCAGCGACAAAGACGTTGACCTGAAACTCCCTCCGCTACAACCTAGTGAGAAGGCTGGAGGCGGGGTTGACTACAGCCTGATAATAGCCCTCGCCATGGCCGCCATACTGGTGGCCATCGGCGTCCTAGTGGGGAGAATACGGAAATAGCCGGTTTACCATAGTTTCTACACGGAAATAACTAAGATGCCAAGTAAAAGTGTTAAGAGAGGAAATATACCAGTTTTCAAAAAGATGAGTACGAGCGGCTACAGGATAAGCCTTCAAGTTTTACTGGCTCTTTTAGCCTTTATCTTCGCTAGCCTGATTATGGTCTTCCTAGCTTTTTCCGGAAGAGGCTCTAGCTCAAGAAAGCCCTTGTTCAACGCCGCCTCGAGAAGCCTGCCACCAGCCTTGTTCCAGACCACGACGCATGACCACCCCTGAGGCACTCCTAGCCCCCCTACAGCCACATCAGCATATTCCGGCAGTAGAACCGGACAGAGCCTGCAGGCAGGCCTCACATACTCGCCCAGATCTGATATCGGGATGTCTCGCTGACTCCCTCCAGCGTACACGATGAACCTGCCCTTTTTAATCTGTATCTTCCTTACAGTGGACGGGTCCACCTCGAGCCTGGCCAGAGTCTCCGTCACGGCTTTATACGGGAAGTTCTCGAAACAGAATATGCCTATGCGGAAAACTGTCTTGTCAGAGTATTTCCTGTATAGACCCAGGTAGAGGTCTAGGGCCTTCAGCTGCAGAGGGAGGCCTACAACCATTATTTTTCCATAGTGGTTCAAAACATCTTTAAGCTTTGAAAGCGTTGGGCAATACGAGTATTTTGAGCCAGCGGTGGCTAACACCTCCTCTCTAGTCCTGGCGACCACCGGTTTAGGCTGGAGCGGCTTATCGCCGGCTCCACAGGCTAAGACACAGTCAACCAGGCCCTCTTCTAGGGCCGTTATCGCCAGCGTGGTCACTACGCCGCCGTCCTGGCACACCTCCGCCACGTCGCTTAGCAGGGTCCTCGCAGCGTATGTGGCCAGGCTCTGCTTAAGGGTTTTACCTGGCCCAGGATCCCTATTGTAGCCGGGGCACACCTTTAAACATATGGAGCAGTCTATGCATTTCTCCTCGGTGAAAACCGGGGTGTCGTCTCCTGTGGTTAAGGCGGCCTTAGGGCAGGCGGCTATGCAGGCGCCGCAGTAGGAGCACATCCCTCTGTCTATTACCTCGGCCTTCACGTTGGCCATGGATGCTGAGACTTCACGTGCTATTAAAAATCTTTTGGGCTGAAAACTCTTAGCCAGGGCTTCGCTTACGGCAGGCGGATGAAGTCTTTAAAGGCCTACACCGGAAAGCGGGCTGAGACGCAAGTTTATAGCCTTACTAACGGAAATATTTGACGGATGGGGGGAGAAACGATAACACCGATTTTAAAGACCGGCTTTCACTTATGCCCGGCTAAAAACTCTACAGTTTAAACATTTTAAGCCCAGGCTTCTTCTCGAGGATCTCCTCTTCATAGGAAAGGACAGAAATATTAGGCTAGCCTATATTAGGCTTCGCAGGTATTTTAGGCTCTTTCTAAGGTTTTCAGCCCTTGGCTCCGGGACACGGCATTCGAGAGCCATGAAGTTTCTGAAGCCGGACTCCTTCAAGGCCTGAAAGCCTGGCTTGAAGTCCGTGTGCCCGAAGCCTG
>CAYSTQ010000063.1:0-8507 GCA_964433855.1 uncultured Thermoproteales archaeon | reverse complement strand
GACCGTGGAGGTTAGGGGGTCTAAGACTTCAGCCCGTGAAACTGCCAGGGTGATACCTCCGCTCTTCCCAGTGGGGGTGTATGGGGCCAGCTCCGTTCTCGAGAGCAGGTACACCGTTGGCGAAGCGATAGATATGGGGTTCGACACGTTGGTTGGAGGACCAGGGGATCTTGAGAAGGCCAGGCAGTACGGCTTCAGGATGGTCGCCTACGCCCCGAGGAAGGGGGATGAGGTCGACGTTGACGTCATCAGGGACTATGCGGCTAAATACCCTAACCTGCTCGCCTGGTACGTGGTCGACGAGCCCCCGGCAGGCATCATAAACAAGGTGGTTGGCTGGACCGACGCCGTAAGGAAGGCCGACCCGGTCAACCCAGCCTTCATAGTCCACTTCACCGTTAGGCAGCTTGAGCTCCACGCCAAGGTGCCGGACGTCCTCGGGGTAGACCCCTACCCTGTCTCCAGGATAGGGCTCGACCACGTCTCAGTGCTGACAGGCCTAGGGGTCAGATACGCCGCGCCACGTCCTGTCTGGCTTATACCGCAGGCCTTCAGGTTCGCCAGGCCTACAAGCGAGGGGGACTGGCCCTGGAGGAGGTTCCCGCATCCGGAGGAGGAGCGTATCATGGTCTACAAGGGCCTTGGGAAAGGGGCTAAAGGCGTCCTCTACTACACCTTCTACTCAGTGATACATAACGAGAACGGCTCAGTGGAGGGGCTTAACTCCCATAACCCTGATTGTCTAGAGCTGAGAAGAGGGATAGCCCGCATGTCTGCCGAGCTCCACGCGTTAGGGGAGTACCTGGCCCTAGGCGACAACATGACGCATCTATGGAACATGTGGACGAGGACTGGCCTTGTCGAGGGCGAACTGTTGCTCGCTGGCAGCGAAGCCCTGATCGCCGTCCTGGTCAGCCGGAACTACTTCTCAGGCGAGTATAGGTTCAAGATAAAGCCGGTGGAGGACATCGAGGTCAGGGTGGCTGTGCCTGAGTGGATGCCGGTGGCTGACGTCTTCATACTTACGCCCTACGAGGCCCAGGACGTGGAGTACCGGCAGAAGGGTTTCGAGAGGGTCTTCGGGAAACTGTACGACTTTAAGATACCCAGGCTCGACTCAGCGGCCTTCCTCGTCATATCCGGGCGGGACGGGCTTAGAGAAGATGTTGAAAAGAAGCTTAAGATATGGATGAGGCACTAGACTACAGCCTATAAGCTACACGGCTTAGAACATCTTTAACAAGGATTTAACGACGGATGATACACACGGTTTTTCAGGAATAGTTTGTCTTAGCAGCCGTTAACACTATAGTTAACGTCGTCCTTCCTGTGACGGCCGAGTATTTTAGAGCTGATATGTTCAGCGTATCCTGGCGACGTACTTGTTAACGGTAAGTAGCCTCCTGCTCTTTTCCGGAAACCTGTGAAAGCTTAAATGCCCAGGGACGGTTCTTAGTTTATAGGAGAGTTGAGACCATGAATGAGGCTTTCAATCTAAGGGTGAAGGTTAAGCCTGTTCTCCCCTTCCTGGTACACAGCGGCGTCTACGAAGGACCATGCAGGGTAGGTAATGAGAAGACTTTAAACCCTGAATTCGAAAGATCTAGGGCGGAGGAGAACCTAAAGAAGTTCTGTGAAACCCTTAAATCTAAGCTGACAAGAGAGGGGGAGTTGCTAGATCCCACAATCATCGAATGGGGCGAGGACTGGATAATTCCCAGGAAAGAGCTGGAGAAGCTAGACCGGGACTCTAGGGACGCAGACCTGTTCTTAATAGTAAGCTCAGGACTACCTCAATACCCCTCCATCGAGATAGCTAGGCGGTACAGAAAACCCGTAGCGATGCTCGGCCAGGTGGCAAGTGTGGACGTAGCCGCGTATCTCAGAGCCCGGGGAATGGAAGGCTACGCGTTCATCGACCACGACGAGCTGAACCGCTTCATAAGGCTTCTAAGAGTTAGGAAAAGCCTGCGTCGAACCAGGATCCTCATAGTCTCCGATGGGAACATGCTGCCTGTCGGCGTCGTCAGCAGCGTATGGAACATGGAGGACGTGAAGTCCAGGTTCGGAATAGACTACAAATTCATATCCTCAAACGAGGTCTTTGAGGAGATGGACAAGGTTCTACAGAGCGAATCCGAGCAGAGAAAGGCTGAAGAGATAACCGACAGGTTGATAGATAAGGCGGACAGGGTCCACATGGATAGAAAACATATTCTTCAGTCAGTCAACTTCTATCTCGCCGTTAAAAACCTGATGAGAAAGTACGGCTGTAACTCCTTCGTAATACCGTGTTTTGAACTATGTGTCAAGAGGATACCTGCCGAGAGAAAGGTGACGTTCTGCTTAACCCACTCTCTCTTGAAGGATGAAGGATACCCATCCGCGTGCGAGGGAGACATAAACGTCCTCCTAGCCATGACCCTATTGATGTACCTGTCGAGAAAGTCGGCCTATATGGGGAACTCCTATCTGCTGGACAAAAAGGAAAACATTATAGCCATACACCATGATGTCCCAGGGCTAAAGATGAAGGGCTTAGAGGAGCCAGACCTTCCGTATGAAATAAGAAACTTTACGGTTGGTGGATGGGGTGCAACGATACGCTACGACTTCTCAAGAGATAGGGGAGAAACGGTGACGATGGCGAGGTTCAACCCGACAGCGACTAAGCTGCTCGTTGCGAAAGGGAAGATCGTCGGATGCGGCGGATTCGACATGGTTGGATGCAGCCTAAGGGCGGAAATAAGAGTCCGGGATGCGGTAAAGCTCTTTCACAGTGAAATGGAGTTCGGCCACCACCTCGCGATGGTCTATGGAGACTACACCGAAGACCTAAAGAACCTAGGGAAAATCATGGGGTTCGAGGTCGTAGAAGTTTAGCCATGTTGTAAACAGCCCTGTGAAGAAGGCTCACATCAAGGCCTGAGGCTCCTCTGTAGCTGTGCTGGCGGCCTTTAGCCAGCCCATGGAGCAGGCCCATGTTTTTCTTAGCGCTCTCACCCCTAATATTCTGCTAGGAACTCCAGGTTATAAACCCTGTAGTCGCTGTAGGCTTCAGGTCAAACACGAAGCCTATCGTCTCACGCGTTGATGAACGTTGTCATGCGGCAGCAACCCGCTCCTGGCACGGGTATAAACTTATGTTTACTTAAGCATGCTTACAGCCGCGTTAAAGTCCGTGTCATGTGGTTGATTACGTTAAATATGTCGGGGTTAAAATACGATTTTACTCTCTAGTTCTTCAAGTTGTTGCTCGGCGTTGTTGCCGCATATTTCCTTTATTATTTTCTTGAGTTTTCTCAGCCTCCCAGAATCTATTACATTGCACTTGTGTTCTTTAAGCAAATGTTCGCAGTACTTGTGAGCCTTTCTCAACAAGCAGGCATTCATATAGTCCTCGCCACGTATAGGCGTTCTATCGAGTAGTGAAGGCATATACAGCTCTCTCCTGTAATTCTTGAGGGTGTGCCGGTGTCCCAGGTAATGGCCTCCAACACCTATCTCCTCTATCACCTTAACCGCCAGCTCCTCCTCTCCAGCCTCAAAACCTCTTGACAGCCTCAACGCGTAGCCACATGCCTCATCGTCGAGCACCAGTTTCTCCACACTTTGCACGTTTTCGAAGCCTAGCATTCCAGGGCCAGACACCACGTTGATCCTCATGGCTGTTGCGAGCAACGCGCCCATCATGCTTTCCATGCCTGCCTGGTAGTCCACCATCTTGGAATCTGCCAGCCCCATGTAGGCGTGAGTCGGCAGGTTAAGTTCCCTGGCTAGCTCAACGTATGCTAGGGAAACCAGGGCGCTTTCAGGACTTGCTATCAGCGGGGTTCCATGTCTCATGTCGAGGAGGCATGGGGATCCGCCGTATATTACGGGTGCTCCCTCGTTCACGACCTGCGCTATAGTGATGCCTGAAAGGGCCTCAGCGTGATGCTGGACGATCGACCCCGCAAGGGTTACCGGCCCTGTCGCCCCTATTATAGGCATAGGTATTATCTCGGCCGGGATCTTTAGTTTCGCGCAGTCAACCAGGTTTCTAAGCGTTATCCTGCTCCACTTTAAAGGCGGCGAGGGGCATACGTCGAATATAGCGACGGGCTTCCTCACCGCCTCACATACGGAGTCCAGTATCCTCACCATGTCGAGGACTCCGTCTTCCGTGAAGGCCCCTGTAACTATCGGCTTTTCCGAGACGAGAAGTATCGGGTATAACCTGACCCTATCCCTAATCATCACTGGGACATCGCTTGGAACCAGAGCCGTGCTTTGGAAAGCTATATTCCTTAAATTATCAGCGATAACCGCGAACTTGAACAAATCTATAAGTCTCGCATTCCTTACTCTCCCCTCTTCGTAATCCAGGATTTTCGTGGCTGCTGATCCCGGGTTAAAAAACGTTTTTTCCCCGCCCAGCACCGCCACTACCTCTCCGTCTCTACCATATAACTCTATCCTCTCAGGGGCCTTTCTAATAGCCCATTCAACCAAGTCAGGAGGTATTTTAACAACGTCTTTCTCGACCGCGGCACCCGCTTCTACAAGCTCCCCGCGCACCTCCTTAATGGGAATCTTAACACCTACTTTACTCAGTATTTCAAGTGCAGCCTCATGGATTATTTTTCTCTCCTCCCTACCCAGTATCGAGAGACGAAGTACTGCCATGCATCCATCTTCCCTTCGAAAACGTATATTTTTATCCCCGGTCTCCGGACCCCCGGTTTTTACAATCCTAGCCTAACTTGTAGTCAGCTTCTTAACCGTTAGAAGCGAATGAAGCAGCAGCTTTTTCACGCCTTATCAACCTCTAATGATGCTTACCCTTATAGTAGACCCCAGCAAGGATTCGATCCCGGGGGGAGCTTTTTCCAACATCATTATTTGTTGATAAGGCCGGTGACAACCGCGTCCCCGTTTAGCCGCATAGAAACCACGGTATTTAGCCATGTCCCGGCTTTTCATGGCTATGCTCATCCCCCTGGCATGTGGTCTGACGCTATAGGATCGGCTCTAATACTGCTATCGAGCCTTAATTTTTAAGCATCTTTTTATCTAAGCTTCCCAGAAATTTTATAGTGTTAAGGCAGCCTTATAACGTTCAGTCTAGAGGTGTTGGACGGAATGGAAAACCTGGTTGTGGATCCCTCGAAGCCCGAGGGGTTGGCTTATTGGTTGGCCTGGTCTGAGGCTGAAGGATCCTTAAGGGTTTCCATTGATTTAGACGAGTCGTATGATTCGGAGCCGGGCTCGTTGAAGATTTTACACATAGGCAGCGGTAGATGGTCTCTAACCCAGAAAAGACTGGTCAGGGTTAAACCCGGGGACTACTTTGTCATTGAGGCTGCGGTGAAGAGCGAGTTTTACGACAGGAAATCCTACGCTATGCTGTCGACCAGGTTTTTAGACATGGAGCACCGGGAGGTTTCCGCTGTCGGTCCGCCGGTTGGGGACCCCTCTGAGCCGTTTAAGGTTACTATGCTGGGCAGGTTTAGGATTGGAAAGCTCGCCGTGTCGGGCAGATGGAGCTGGAGGAAGATGAATGGCTTCTTCAAGGTGCCGCACGGCGTGTACTGGTTAGAGATAAGCCTAAGGGGGCAGGGCCCGGGAGCCGTATGGTTCGACGCGTTAAGTTTAAGGCGGGGAATACCTCCAGGCGTGGCCGTTGAGCCATGTCGAGAACCTCCCTCGAAAAAATATCCTGAGGCGGTTCTGTTCAGGAGGATAGTTCTCGGCGACTACGCTGGTAGACACCTTAGAGTCGGTGATCTCGACGGCGACGGGAAAGCCGAGTTCGTGATCGCCCAGTCGATGAATATTGGTCGAGACGAACACGCGATAACGTGTTTAACAGCCATCGATCTGGACGGGAGGATTCTCTGGCAGGTCGGAGAGCCTGATCCGGAGAACTTTAAGGCAACCTCCGACGTTCCGCTTCAAGTATATGACATTGACGGGGACGGGAAGAGCGAGGTGATATATTGCAGGAACTTTAAAATACTAGTTGCCGACGGCGCAACAGGTGAAGTGGAGGCTGAGGCGCCTACGCCGTCCTCGAGAACCGGATTTGGATTTGGGTCGCCGCCTTCCTTCCCCCGCACCGTGGGCGACTCGATAACCATATGTAATCTCTCTGGAGGGGCTCGGCCCCAGGACTTAGTGTTGAAGGATCGATACGATAATCTCTGGGCCTACGATAAAGATCTAAGGCAGCTCTGGTCCTACACGGGTAAAACAGCCCATTTCGTCGTGCCCTACGATGTCGACGGGGATGGGCGAGATGAGATATTCTCCGGCGACGCCATGATAGACCACGACGGCAAGCTGCTGTGGGTCATCGACCTCTTCGACCACTGCGACGGGGCAGTAATAGGAGAAATCGATGATAAGCCTGGACCGGACATATTTCTAGCGAACCAGGACGGCGGCTTTTATCTCCTCGATGCGTTAACCGGCGACATAAAGCGGGAGTGGCATCTCGGCCATGCCCAGGGCGTAACCCTCGCCAAGTTCCGTCGGGACGTGGAGGGGCTCCAGATAGTCGCCCAGACTTACTGGGGAGGCGCGTACTGGTTTATGTTTGACAGAAACGGGGTTTTGATCGCCGCCGATTTCAACCGTGTCTACGGATGGGTTCCGGTTAACTGGACTGGTGACGGCGAAGAACTTATGGCTACCCCCGAGGGGCTCTACGATGGCAAGAGGAGGCTTGTCGTGAAGTTTCCCGATCCACCTGAGGATGACGTCAATGTGAAATTATGGGTGTACAACATATGCGGCGACCAGAGAGATGAAGTTATCCGGTACGGTGCGAAGTATATAGACATATTCACTCAGGCAAAGCCGTTTACAGGTGAAAGGATTTACGCTCCGAAACGTTCGCTATACAACCAGACCTTCTACACATCTTTCAAGTCTGAGCCAAACTGGGTTAGAAACAGCTAAACTTAAACAACCCGGATGTTTCATCCCTTCGGGGCTTCCAGGAGTTACCTTTCAGCCTCTATCCCCCTACGCTGGAGGCGGCTCCTCCGGGTTCTCTAAACCGCTACACTCAGTAAAATTCTAAAACCTGTTCAGGGACAAGCCCTGAGGCGCGATGCCACTGCTGTGTTTCTAGGGGGTGGCTACCGCACCGTAGAGTACGGCTACTGCGTAGGCTGTCACAGAGGCTATTATCGGGAGGAAGTATTTAGAGGTCGTTTTGAAGGCCTTTGTCTCCAGCCCTTTTCCTTGCAGAGTCGATCCTCCAACCGTTATCTTAGAGGGGGCTATCATGCTTCCAAGCCCTCCTCCAACGTTCTGCAGCGCTAGGATCAGGTAGGGGTTTAGCTGAGCGGCTACTGCGTAGGCGTCGTGAAAAGCCGCGAATATTATGTTGGAAGCCGTATTGCTGCCAGTCACGTAGGTTCCAATAGCCCCTATTAACGGTATGAATAGTATGAAGGCTGGTCCAGCGGCAACAGCTATATCTCTGGCTAGAGCCCCCATGAAACCTGTGCTCCTGGCGAGCTCGGCTACAACTATGAAGGCGATCGTCGCCGCAACCGGCTTTGCTGAAGCCCGTATTGTTACGGTGACTAGCCTGCCGCGCTCTTTTCCGCCTAAGAAAGCATGTGTAGATAGCGCTAAAGCCCCTATTGCTAAGCCTGTGTATAGAAGGCCGCCCAGCCCAAGAAGGTTGAGGAGCAGCAGTAAGGTTGCCACCGCTATGTACGGGCTGAGGCTCCTGAGGACGTTTAATGGCCTGCTCTTAGAGGTTACTAGGATTACGAAGGTGAACGCTGTAATGCTGGCGAGCAGGCCTGCGAACGGGCTCGCGGCCAGGGAAAACAGGGGTAGGGCTAGGGAGGCTAGAAGCGGCACGGCAAGCCCCCGCGCCCCTGTCTTAAGTACGCGGGCTACGCTCATGGTTATGGCTAGCAAGGGGATTGTCGTCAGCATCCCCGTGCTTTTAAACAGGTGGATGAGGCTTTTACCCGTAAGGCTTGAAAGAACGGCGGTGGGCACCCCCAGCGCTGCGAATGGGACAGCCCAGCTATGCCCTATCAGGGTGGAGGACAGGGCGGTTGCCGGAGAAATCCCTAGCATAGCCACGACGGGAGCGCTTACAGCGACGCTTATCCCGAATCCTGAGACGCTCTCCATGAACCCTGAAAAATATACGGCCAGAGCTATCCCTGTTTTCCTTACCTCCTCTCCCCTGAGAGCATCCCTGAGCCGGCTTTCAAACCCCAGATCCCGGTAGACGTTATATAGGAGAAGGGTTGCCGCTATCACAAGCCCTATCTTAATTCCGAGCTCCCCGCCTCTCAGCAACGAGCCAGGTATAGTGTAGGCTCTTCCCGTGGCGGCCACTATCAGCAGCGTGTAGGCTAGGGTCGCCAGGGCTGTCTTAAATATATTTAGCTTGAAGACAGTCATAAGGATAAACGGTAGAAGAGTGATGGAAACGGCATATAGGCTCTCAGCGGTCAGCATAGCTACGCACCACCTGCATGCTTAGG
>CAYSTQ010000062.1:0-8644 GCA_964433855.1 uncultured Thermoproteales archaeon | reverse complement strand
CGTTCTTCCACTACTGGCCCGGCTCGACGGCAATGACGATATCTACGTGGTCCTGCAACTTCACGTGTCCCTGGTGTCAGAACTGGGGTCTCTCCTCTAGAAGACCTGACGACGTGCCCTGGGAGGAGGTTCCGCCCGAGGCAGTTGTTCAATGGGCGGTTGAGGGTGGTGACGAAGGGCTGTGCATAAGCTTTAACGAGCCTACGTTGCTGTTCGAGTTCAGCTTAGACGTCTTTAGGTTAGGCCGCAGGGCCGGCCTGTACGCTTGCTATGTTTCGAACGGCTATATGTCCAGCGAGGCACTCAGGATGCTGGTTGACGCTGGGTTAACAGGGCTTAAGGTTGACGTGAAGGGTGGGCGTGACGCTTACAAGGAGATTCTGGCGGCTGACTGGAGCGTTGTTTGGAGCAGGGCTGAGGAAGCGCTTAGAATGGGTGTTCATGTTGAAGTCGTTTTCCTAATGGTTAGCGGCATTGGAGACAGGGAGGAGGTGGTGGAGGAGGTTATTTCAGAGCATTTGAAGCGGCTGGGGGAGGAAGTACCTCTTCATTTCACCAGGTATTTCCCGGCTTACAGGTATGGTAGGCCTCCGACGGGCATTGAGGCCCTGGAGAAAGCGTATTTAAAGGCGAGGAGGGAGGGGGTTAAGTTCCCATACATAGGTAATGTTTCGGGTCATTGGGGTGAGCACACCTACTGTCCGCGCTGCGGCCGGGTTCTCGTAAAGAGGAGAGGGGTGAGGGTAGTCAGCTACCGTGTGACCGGGGACGGTAAATGCCCATACTGTGGGGAAGCAGTACCGGTAGCCGGTAGACCTGTTCTTAAACACTGAACAAACGTTTAAAACATTGAGAGGAGTTATAGTATCGGGAGGATGGCTCATATGAAGGTGGCGCTCCAGCTTTACACAGTTAGGGATAAGATGGCTAGGGACTACTTGTCGACCTTACGCGGAGTGGCTGAGGCCGGGTATAGGGCCGTGGAGTTCGCGGGCCACCCATTCGGAACCGTTGAAGCCGGTAGGCTTAGGGAGATTCTCGAGGAGCTTGGGCTTGAGCCGGTTTCAGCGCACGTCGGCTTTGACGCCATGGATTCCGACCCCGATAAAGTGCTTGGCTACGCCGCGGAGCTAGGTATTAAGTACGTGGTTTCTGAGCCGAATATTAGACGTATGGCCACCGTGAATGACTGTCTTAGGGCAGCGGAGAAGATGAACATTATGGGAGAGAAGGCCAGGGAATACGGTATGAGGTTTGGGATGCATAACCACGCAATAGAGTTTGAGAAGAAGTTTGAGGGAAAGACTGTTTATGAGCTGCTTATCGAGAATACTGATGAGTCGCACGTGTTTTTCCAGCCAGATGTTTACTGGATCCGTTATGCTGGCTATGACCCATGCGAGGTCATAGGGATGCTTAAGGGTAGATGTGACCTTGTTCATCTAAAGGATATGAGGGATGCTGAGAGCAAGAAGATGATCGAGCTCGGGCAGGGTATAATAGATTTTAAGGCTGTTGTTAAGGCCTGCGAGGCGGCTGGAACCAAGTGGTACATTGTTGAGAACGACAGGCCGAGTATGGACTCGATAGAGAGCGTTAAACTTGCCTTGAAATATCTAAAGGAGAACTTTGAGGTGGAGTAGAGACCGAAAGTTTCCCGGTTTTAGACACCCTTTTTCCTATCTGGTTTCCGGTTCTACAAAGGGTTCGTCCCAGATTATCTCTACAGCTCTGCCTTTAGCCGACGACTCAAGGGCTTTAACGGCGTTTTTCAAGGCTATGTACCCGTCGACGCCTGTGACGAGGGGGTCGGCCCTGCCCCGTAGCACGTCTATGAAATGCTTGTCTTCAAGCAGCAGGGGCTCGTTCTCCCTTTTGAAGAGAAGCCTCCTTGTTTTGACGTCCTCGGCTGAGTAAGCCGATATCACTTCCATGAAGCTGGTTGACAATCTGTGCTCTGTCACGCCTCTCTCCACCGTGTAGCTCTGCAGTATGTAGTCGAATGTTATATTGGCTGAGAGGGTCTGAACTATTATCTTCCGTTTTTTGAAGGTTGGTGAAGAGACGTAGCTCGCCCTTAGGCTTGCGACAGTTTCAGCCCCGTTGTCAAAAGTATAGAGAGCGTCCACCTCAACCTCGTGCTCAAACCAGGGTACTCGCTTCGCTACCGCGACCACCCTGTTCGTAAGACAGCCAAGTAGATAATATATGGCGTCCAAGTCGTGAACCATTAGGTCGTGAGCCACCCCGAGGTTTAGGCTCCGCCCTCTAGCCGGACCGGGGCCTACCCTTTGAGCGTTTATGTAGACTATCTCGTCGCCGCTCTTAACCATGTCTTCAACCTCCTCTTTCAGAGAGGCTAGGCCTTGGTTGAACCTTTCTATGTGCCCAACCATTATAATGCGGCCATGTGTTGAGGCCTCGAGGATGAGGCTCTTAGCCTCTTCAAGGGTTGCCGCTATAGGTTTTTCCACGAGCAGGTCAGCGTGCGGGAGCAGCTGGGTAGCCACTCTGTAGTGGTAGAGCGTAGGGACGGCCACTATTATCCCGTCGGGATGCTCTTTAGACACCATCTCCGCCGGGTCGTCGTAGAAGGCGTCTGCCTTGAAGGCCTCGGCGGCCCTTCTCGCAGCGGCCGCATTCTTGTCGCAGACAACCAGTTCATCAACCAGGCCCTTATCCAGCAACTCGCTTAACACTCTAACGTGGTTTCTACCCCATCTGCCGACTCCAACGACGCAGATCTTCATGGTCTAGCCGCACCTTCGTCCTGAACGGTCGTTTATACGTAGCTGTACCGCTAAATAAGACTGACCCTTAACCGGAAGGCCGGACTGGATGAGAGCTAGACTATTTCTCTCAGTACATGAAAGACGGCTACGGTTGCGCCGTAGTGCCTGGCTAGCCTGGCGGCTGCTTAAGCCGCCCTGAGATCCGAGCATAGGAGCACGCTTTTCTGTAGGGTTCGGCAGCGGCCAGTCTCCACGAGCCTTTTAAGGTTGATGTAGAATCTCTGCGGTATTCCGCCGCTTCCCGAGTTCTTGAAATCATAGACCACCAGGAACTCGCCCTTGTCCTCCCGCTGCTCGCCTCTCAGGAACTCCTCTATTAGGCTTCTCCTAGGCATTACCTGTATGAATGGGTGGTGGAGGTATTAAAGCCGTGGCTGAGATGAACAGGTGTTACCGGCGTGATACCGGTTGATCCTTAACTTAAATATTTGCTATATTGACTAATGCATTGGTGCTTTGGCTATGGCTGGCAAACTACCGGTTGAAATGCTTAGAAAATACGTTTTCGCGAGGACAGGGGCTCCGGATCCGGATGTTCTAGTCGGCCCTAGCTATGGGGAGGACGCTGCCATAATAAATCTAGGGGGTAAGGTACTGGTTATACACGCTGATCCGATAACCGGGGCTGTTGAGAAGCTTGGCTGGCTAGCAGTAAACGTCGCATGTAACGATATAGCCGTGAGAGGGGCGAAGCCTAGATGGCTTGTACAGGTATTGCTTTTGCCTGAGGGATGCGGCGAAGAGCTTATTGATAGGATAACTAAGCAGGTGGATGAGGCGGCTAGGGAGCTAGGCGTAGCCGTGGTGGGCGGTCATAGCGAGTATACGGCTGGCCTTGGCAGGCCGATGATAACTATGACGGCGGTAGGTGTCGCCGAGAGGGAAAAATACGTCACCACCGGCGGGGCTAGGCCCGGGGACGCCTTGGTTATGACTAAGACGGCTGGCGTGGAGGGCACAGCCATACTGGCTACGGATTTCGCCGACGCTCTTCTCAGGAAGGGTATTGAGCCTAGCCTAGTTAGGAGCGGGGCCAGCTTCATTAAAAGGATAAGCGTTGTCAGAGAGGCTTTAAAGCTGGCTGAGGTAGGCGTCCACGCCATGCATGATCCGACTGAGGGAGGTGTTCTCGGAGGGCTGGCGGAGATAGCGTATTCCTCGAATGTTCTAGTTAGGGTGTGGGAGGATAGGATACCCGTCGCTAAGGAAACGGCGTTTTTCTGCCGTGCGCTCAGGCTGGATCCGCTTAAGCTGATAAGTTCAGGCGTGTTGCTAGCGGCAGTCCCACCTGACCGTTTGAAGGAGGCCGTCGAGGAGCTCTCCACGCTAGGGATTAAGGCATCAGTAATAGGTAGGGTTGAGGAAGGACAGGGGCTTCTGCTTCACAGGTCTGATGGCAGTGTGGAGAGGATAGGTGAGTACGTTGCAGAGGAGCTTATGAGGCTGTGGGACGCGGAGAAGCTGTAAGCGCTGGCTTCCACCTGAAGGAGGCTTGGCTTTCAACCGTGGCTGGCTACGGTTCTCCGAAGGATTTTTAACCCTCTCGAAGCTATTTCTCGACGTGAGGGAAAACAGTTGGGCCTAGAAAGGTTCTTTTCGGAAAGAGCTTGGTTGATGAAGGCGTCTGAAGTAAGGGAGTTGCTGAAATGGATTGGCCGTGATGTTATCTCGCTTGGTGGCGGCATACCTGATCCCTCAAGTTTCCCGATCGAGGACTTGAGGGAGATCTTTAACCATATTCTCTTGAACGAGTCCGGGAAGGCTCTTCAATACGGCGTGACCGAAGGAGTATACGAGCTGCGTGAGGAGCTCGCCCGGTTTGTCGGGAGACGCGGAATTAAGGCTGAGGCCAATAACGTCCTTGTCACCGTGGGGAGCCAGGAGAGCATAGAGCTTCTTGCACGAATACTGGTTGATCCCGGGGATATAGTGGTGACTGAGAATCCCACGTATCTGGCGGCGCTACAGGTGTTCAGGGTTTACAGGCCTAGACTGATAGGTGTTCCGCTGGACGATGAAGGGATGCGCGTAGATTTGCTGGAGGAAAAGCTTAGGGAGCTACGTTCCCAGGGTAGGCGGGTGAAGATGGTTTACACGATTCCGACATGCCAGAACCCAACAGGCATATCCATGTCGGATGAGAAGAGGAAGAGGCTTGTCGAACTGGCTGAGGAGTACGACTTCCTGATAGTTGAGGATGACCCTTACAGCTATTTTCTCTTTGAAGACGTTGACCGCAGACTGCTTAAGTCGATGGATGATACTGGAAGGATTATTTATCTATCCACGTCAAGCAAAATATTAGCGCCCGGGCTTAGGATAGGCTGGACGGTGGCTGATGAAACAATAGTGAGCCAGATGGCGATGGCTAAACAGGCCGTCACGCTACATACGCCAACCCTCAGCCAGTACGTGCTGCTTGAGGCTTTGAAAAGGGGGGTTATCGAGAAACAGCTTCCCTTACTTAGGAGGCTGTACAGGGAGAAGAGGGATGCTATGTTGAAGGCCCTGGATGAACATATGCCTGAAAACGTCGAGTGGACCAAGCCTTTAGGCGGCATGTTCATATGGCTGAAGACACCGGAGAAGCTGGATATGAAAAAGTTACTTCCCGAGGCGCTCACTAAATATAAGGTTGGTTACGTGCCCGGCAGCGCTTTCCACGTTGACGGCGGCGGCCACAATACGGCGCGTCTAAGCTACACATACCCCCCGATGGACGATATTAGGGAGGCGGTAGCCCGTCTGGCCAAGATGATAATCGACCATCTCTAGATCGCCTAGTTCATTTTTTGACCTTTTTAACCGGCTAAGGCTGTTTCAAGAGGCTGCTTATTCGCCGCCACTCAGCTTCAACACGTGACTTAATGGTTTCCAAGTCTTCCCTGCTTAAACGGGCGAACCTGCCCTGGAGCCTAAGATACTCCTCTACGGGCTTCCTGCGGGATGGGTCTAGCAACAACTTGCTTCTGCCGGTAAGCCTGAATACCCCCTCATCTATCTCGTAAAGTATCCACATGCCGGTTTCAACAGCCAGCCTGCCGACCTCTATGGTTTTACTGGGCGGGAAACGCCATCCCGTTGGGCATGGGGCGTGGAGATGGATGTATTTAAATCCTTTTTTAGAGACGGCCTTCCTGATTTTCTCCACGAAGTCCAGGGGGTAGGCTACCGAGGCTGTCGCCACATATGGAACACCATGTGCAGCTACTATCATGGGCACGTTCTTCTTATGCTCCTTCTTACCCGTCGGAGTAGTGGTCGTCCACGCTCCGTAGGGTGTTGCACCGCTTCTCTGTATGCCGGTGTTCTGATAGGCTTCATTGTCATAGCATATGTAGAGTATATCATCGTTTCTCTCAGCTGCTCCGCTGAGCGCCTGCAGTCCTATGTCGGCTGTGCCACCGTCGCCAGCCCATACGACCACGGGTAGGTCGTCTACGCCACGTATTCTAAGCGCGGCTCTGAGCCCGGAGGCCGTGGACGCTGAAGCGGCAAAGGCTATGTTTAGCAACGGGACGCGCGACGGGGTTTTAGGATAGATTCCCTGGATAACGGTTGTGCAGCAGGCCGGGATCACGAGGATGAATCTTCCTTCTAGGGCTTTGCCCAGCATTCTCAGACCTAAAGCTGCTGGACAGCCCGGGCATGAAGCATTGCCTGGAAGCCAGAACTCCTCTACTGTAAGCTCCCTAACCGAGACCGTTTAAACCACCTCCTTAAGTCCTACCCATTCCACGTCTCCCGGGCCGCCCGCCCGGAAACTCTTCAAGGTGGACTCTACCATGTGGATGAAGTCGCCAGGGGTGATGTCCCGGCCTCCGAGGCCCGCTATGAAGCCTTTGACGTAAACCCTTTTTTCGAGATCGTAGAGCGCCGACCTAACCTCTGATAGAAGCACCCCGGGTAGCCCGGGGGATAAAGCCCTGTCGACAACAGCTACAGCATCCATTTTCTCCACCGCAGCGCGCAGCTCCTCGGCCGGAAAGGGCCTTGTCACACGTAGTCTTATGACCCCGGCTTTGACCCCTTTGCGTCTGAGAAAGTCGGCGGCCTCTTTAGCGTCGCTGGCAGCCGCACCTATAACAACTATGCCGACCTCGGCGTCATCACACCTATATCGATCTATTAGCCCCCCGTAGCCTCTTCCCGTGAGCCGGCGCCATTCCTTATCAACATCTACTATAACCTTTTTAGCCCTCTTCATCGCGTTATGTATATCGTATCTAAACTCCATGTACGTGTCTGGGCCAGCTATGGTGCCGTAAGCCGCTGGGCGCGCAGGGTTAAGCCAGTAAGGCGATGCCTTTTTCCCGGGCAGGAACGAGTCGACCAGTCGTTGTTCAGGGACCTCCACGGGTTCATAGGTGTGCGACAGGATGAATCCGTCGAGGCAGACCATGGCTGGCAACATAACGTTCTCGTCCTCAGCCACCTTAAATGCTTGTATTAGGGTGTCTAGAGCCTCCTGGTTGTTCTCCACCCAGAACTGTATCCATCCGCTGTCTCTTTGGGAAAGGGCGTCAGTGTGTTCACACCATATGCTCCAGGGCGGGGCAAGCGCTCTGCAGACCACGGCCATCACTATTGGGAGCCTTGCACCTCCGGCCCAGAACACCATTTCGCTCATGTAGAGAAGGCCCTGGGAGGAGGTCGCGGTGAAGGCCCTGGCTCCCCCGGCCGCGGCCCCTATGCAGGCCGCCATAGCGCTGTGTTCAGATTCGACCCTTATGAACTCCGCTTCAAGCTCGCCGTTTTCAACGTAGCTGGCTATCTTCTCGACGATCGTGGTCTGGGGCGTTATAGGGTAGGCGGCGACAACCTGGACTCTGGACAGTTTAACCCCTAAGGCTATAGCCTCGTTACCCGAGATAACTAGCCTGGTCAACCCTCATCCCTCACCATGACTATGGCTTTACGGGGGCATTCATTGGCACATATTCCGCAGCCTTTGCAGTACTCGTAGTTTATCTTCACCGTGAAGTCGCTTAGCCTAGTGATCGCTCCTTCGGGACAGTAGAGCCAGCAGAGACAGCAACCTGTACAGCTATCGTAGTTTATAACGGGCTTCTCAATTCTCCAACTACCTGTTTTACCAGCCGCCCCTTGGGCTGGCTTGGCTATGGCGGTTATTGGCAATCTAGACAATACGGCTCACCTCCTCGTAGGCTATTGAGGCTGCGTCGCCGTTAAGCTTGCCGAGCTCTCCGGGCCACTGCAGAGCTATAGCTTTTCTAAGGGCTTCTAGGCTTACCAGCTCTGAAGCTCTGGCGAAGGCTCCAAGCATCGCCGTGTTGACGACGGGCCAGCCGGCGATCTTTAACCCTAGCCTGATGGCTATCGAGGTGGCGTCGACGCTGTAGGTTTTGAAAAAGTTTGCATGTTCAGGGGGGCTGGAGCCGGGAGGTGAGTTTAGGAGCAGTAATCCCCCCTTCTTAAGCCCCTTTAAAACATCCACTATCTCGATGAGTCTAGGGTCGAAGACGAGGACGGCGTCAGGCTCATATATCTGGCTGTGAAGCCTGACGGGCTTGTCGGAAAGCCTGGCGAAGGCGGTGACCGGGGCTCCACGCCTCTCTCCTCCGAAGAAGGGGAAGGCCTGCCCCCAGAGACCTTCCAGGCAGGCGGCGCGGGCGAGAAGCTGGGCGGCCACAGCGGCGCCCTGCCCGCCTCTACCGTGGAAACGGATCTCGTAGAGCAAGATTTGGCCCCCTCAATATTTTTCTGGTTAAAAACCTATAAAAGCTATTTTGACATAATTATATATACATGCGGGAACCCCTTGAAGGAGTTAAAGCTCTGCTTCGCCCGGAGACTGTGGCTGTGATAGGTGCTTCTAGGAACCCGGAGAA
>CAYSTQ010000061.1:0-8691 GCA_964433855.1 uncultured Thermoproteales archaeon | reverse complement strand
ATTTTTACTTAAACTATCGGGAAATACTAAGATTGGATCTAATCCTCTTATTTGTCGAAGCAGTTCCCTAATCGTTACCGCACAGGCAACAGCGTCAATATCAGCATTGACATGAGTAGCTACAGCTAATCTATTGTTACGGTATATAAAGTCTCTTAATTTAATGGCGGCTATTTCAATACTATTCAACTTCGTTTACCCCTTTTCCTTTCAATGTATTCTTAACTATTTTTAATCCGTACTCGATGGCTTCCTCTATAAGTTCCTTCGGATTGACTCCAGCAAACGGACTTATATCAATATATACATCTAAGTTAAGAATATATTTGTTATCTTTTTTAGAAAAATTAACTGAAATATCTAAACTATATATATACTGTTCATCAAGTTTCCCAACTATATAATCAAAAATTTTATTAGCTAATATTTCACTTATTTGTGATAGTTCTTCTTCATATATTTTATTAATTGCCACTTACAAACACCCAAACAAAACAATATAATTATTTCAATTTTATTTGACACAGACGTTTGCTACAGAGCTATCCTCCTATTGTACCACTTCCCGCCCCGCCTGTTAACCGCTCTCTTATCCTTTTTTCCAGATCTTCCAATTGTTTTCTAAGCAGTTTCTCTTGTTTATCAAGTGTCGCTATACTAGCTTCAGCCAGCTCTTTTCTTTCTTTCAGTTCGTTAATTAGTTTATCTTTAGGGGTAGCTATCATTACAGGACCTACAAGCTTAAACGTTTCAGCATCGTCACTAGCGCTTTCCAGCTCTTTCAAAGCTCTTTCGATCTCACCTAGATTTAACTGCCACTGTTGCTTCCTGATTATTATAGCTTGAAGTTGTTCTCTGAGCTGCTGCAATCTTTGTAGCTGTTCTCTAACACCTCTAGGAAGCTCCGAACCCAAGATTTCCACCTGCCTCATTTAACGTCAGTAGCCGTTTAAATCCTTATCTTCGCAATCTAGAATTGAAAGAACGTCCTCGACCGTCTTTAGTAATCTAAGATAGCTATTTAATCCTGCTCTTAAACCTACTAGGTCCTTCGCTAAAATATCTATAATTAATGCTTCACCACAGGATATTCTGGCCTGAACTCTTTCTGAAGGAGGATTTGTAACATCAGGTCTAAGAGCCATCACTATACACTCCATTTTCTTAGCTGGAACTTTAGCCTTTATTCTTGCATGGATTTGAAATCCGTGCATAGCCGAATCATCTTCTTTACTTTTATGATTGGCCCCACAGGGATTAATTTAATACAATTAATGAAGTTTATTATTGGCAAATTATTAAATTCCTCTACCACTATAGCCATCTGTGAGAGATCTTTAACATCTGCTAAGTTACTATAGGAAATTAAGGGAACTCCTAATACTTCTCCTAAAGCCAGCGCGGTCTCTTCAACACACTCCCTTGAGTCATCTCGATAGGCAACAATTTCATCAATAACTTTCGGGGGTGGAACTCCCTGTACTTCTCTTATGAGTTTCACGCCTGCTAAACTTAATATCATTTCCTGGAAATATCTATCGTCACTTATTCTTACGAAAACCATCCGTCCCGGATTTCCTCTAAGACCACGGCCGACTATGATGACTAGCTCTGCGTTTTTATTCCAGGCCTCTACTGCTAATTCGTGTAGGCTAAGTTTTCCTCGGTTAAGTTTTTCAGCGTTCAGGAGAACCCTTGCTAAATCTTTTACAAAAGATCTTACGCGAGGATTTGTATGTCGGCTTGTGGTAACTATTATCTTTGGCATTTGAATCTTACTTTAATCCCATTTGCTTTAGTTCCTCAGGAGCAAAGGTCTTTCCTAATGCTGTTCTAGGCACCCAAGCTCCTCCTGCAAATTTATAATTGCATTTCCTACAGTACCAAACCCCTACACTTTCTCTTCTTAAAGAGCCTGCTGTTCTACATCTAGGACATCTATGCGGCGCCCTCATTCTAGCCTCTATCGCAGCCACTTTTTTTCTAAGTGTAGAGCCATAGCGCGCTCCAAATCGCCCAGCCGACCCTACTATTTTAGTTCTACCCACTTTAGATCACCTAGCTTAACCATCAACGACCCGGCTATATAAACCTAGTTTCATTAAACCTTTTCTGAATTCGGCGTTATCCCTGTAGCCTCCGCCAGTATTTTTCTCATGTCACCAGCTATTTCAACGGCTTTTTTAAGCGTTGTCAGTATTTCGTCAGGAGTAAAACCTCCTCTAAAGCCCTTTTGAATAGCACAAACATGTCCATGCTTATTTATCCCGAAAGTTATTCTGGCATCCATCACCAGCTCTTCCTCGTAAGATGGATCGACAACTATCTCGTCGCCTATTTTAGCAAAAGTCACGGTGACCGGCATATCTTTCATTGGTAAACTTACTTTTTCATCAGTAAACACAAGAGAATCATTAACTACTTCCACTTTAGGTATTTTAGCAGTGAGCAATGCTGCCATAGCAGCAAGCATTGCCGCATCGAATAGGTTACCATCGTGGTTCAAGGCATATATGTCTATATAAACACACCAAACCTTTCTGCCGGGAATTAATACGAGTCTGCTTAGATCAATAGCTTCACTACTTCTGATAGCTCTGTCGACAACCCTTGAAATCTCCACATCGTCTTCACCAGGTGGTCCTGGCTCGAAAACTGGTGAAGCCAAAGGTATTAATTCAGCATTTACTATTTGTACGCCTTTATCCGGACTGTCCGAATAGGGTACTCCTGTGTTTACCTTGACCCCTGCTATAGCCATAGTGCTCCCAAGACTTACTATAGCTGATCCCTCGGCTTTTTCTATCACATTAGTTTCTATCTTTATGCTACGTATTGACTCAGGACTTCTACCATCGCCCCGTTGACCCTTTTTCAACATAGAAACTATCGTATTTTTGCGTATTTTCGGTATTATTTCCTCAGGCTTGCTCAAGCATCACACCTCCTTTCTAGCTCTTCCTTTTAGATACTACTATTTTCTGATATTTCTCCTTAAGAGCACTTTTTTGTATGTTGTAGAGTTCATTAATGCCCTTAATAGCCAATTTTAATCCTTCAGCTACTTCATCTACCGTAAAAATACCATCTGCTTGCAGAAGCGTTATCTGTCCTAAGGTCGGCATCATGGCTACTGGCATATCGCCCTGTCCAAATTGATCCTCGGCATGGTTCAGATCCAACACTATTCTATCCTCTATTTTCCCGACGGCTACTGCTGTTACTAAATCCCTCATCGGTATACCGGCATCTGCTAAAGCCACAGCTGCAGCCGTTATAGAGGCAGTCCGTGTCCCTCCATCTGACTGTAGAACCTCTATAAATATATCAATTGTAGTCCTAGGGTAAGCCTCAAGGAAGATAGCTGGTTCCAACGCTTCTCTTATCACCTTTGAAAGCTCTATTTCTCTTCTAGTGAAACTAGGCGTTTTTCTTTCAGGTACTGAGAAAGGCGCCATGTGATAACGACATCTTACTATCGCACGGTCAGGCATCGCTAGGTGTTTAGGATGCATTTCACGAGGCCCATACACTGCAACTATTATCTTGTTTTTACCCTGGTTTATAAGCGCTGACCCATCAGCGTTCTTAAGGACTCCTACCTCTATGCTGGTTGGCCGTAACTCATCCAATTTTCGCCCATCTAGCCTTAAGCCTTCTGGCGTTATTAATGGGCCTTTCGTCGTTTTTTCCGACCGCATTTACTACTCCCTCTACTGCCTTTTTTTGCTTTGGGCTTTATTATTTCTTTTAGGGTCGCAGAGCCCAATGCTCGAGAAATCTCAGAAAGCCTCTGAGCATTCATTTCGTCTCCTGAACCCAGCAGAACTATTCTCCCGTTTCTTCCCAGTATTACTTTACATTTTAAATAATTCTCTAGCGCGTCAACTAAGTAATTTTCATCCTCTAAAATTAGACCTGTTATCTTAGGATTATATTCGAGAAGAAAACCCTCAGAAACTTTTCCCAGTTTCGATTCCTTTATTGTCAATATGGGGTCTCTTAGATAGTCAAATTCTATTATTCTGGCAACTATAACATCCCCTATATCCAGGTAATCCCGTAAATTAACTTTAGTTAGATCAACAGGTCTGGGAAGAACTTCGTTTACCTGCAATATACCTGGATAAGGCGAGTTTATATCTACTTGCCAAGAACTTATACTTACATCAATTATTTTGCCGATCACAACGTCTCCAACGCTAGGAACATATGGGCTTTTAAGAGGAATTACATTTATTACGGATCCTTGCTCTACTTTTACTATCCCTAGATGTTTAGAAAATATTTTATTACCTATTTTAACAGCTCCTTGTCCAGCCTTATAGGACCCCTCAGCTAGTTGCTCACCAGGGATAACCAGTCTACCACTCCTGGAAAACAATGGCATTTTCGTCACTTCCTCGATATTATTTTTACATCACCGCTTCCTTTAGTTAACGCGTTAACTTTTTCTATTAATGTATTCTGAAGGCCTGCCGGAATCTCGATCTCAGCTATTAGTGTACCATCGCTCTGGTATTCACTTCTGATAATTCTACCTATCTTAGATAAATAACCATAAGCTTTTCCGACATACTGCGGAGGTATTTTAACGGCCGCAATAGCCCTAGATATTTTAAGTGGTAGTATTCTGCTGAGTGCTTTAATAACCTTCTCTACCTGAACCTCCACTGGAATAAATGGATCTATGCCTATTCTTGCTTCCTCTAGCGCTAACTCTACTCTTTTAGGAGGATGCGGTAAGCCGGTTCTAGGATCTATACAGTTCCTGGATATGAAATCTATTATCTGCCTTCTTTTCGACTCTATCATTTCTCTTCTTTGCTGAGCTGTCAGTTGCAGTTCGCCTTTACGAATTATTTTTTCAGCTATTTTGTATACATCATCTGTCCCAAAGACGCTTTTAAGATCTTCAGGTGATGCTTTCAAGCCTCTACCTACATCATAATATATCATATCTCCTACTAACACTTCACGAATATCTATGTTTCCTTGGTTTTTAAATATCCATGCTTTATCGGGATATACTACTACTTCAAATTTTTTCCCGTGAGAATTATAGCGTGCTACAACTTGCTTGCTCATTCTCCTAATCCCCCTTTAATCTTACAAACATTCTTTGAGCTGGTCAGGAGTCAGTTTTCTAAACACCTTGCTCTTCACATCTACTGTAGCAACTTCGATATTCTCTACTGTTACCTCTTTTTCAACTGCTTTGCTTAAAGCCTTGATAGCTAATTTTATAGCGTCTACAAGTGATAGGTCTTCTTTATATTCGCTTTCAAGGTATTCTAAAGCACGTTGCTGTCCTGAACCTATCGCGTGCGCGTAGTATGGAACATATACTCCGCCGGGCTCGGTTCCTATAAGCTTCGCACCTGTGCTGTCTACTCCAGCTATTAGAAAGGCGACTCCGAAGGGGCGTACACCGCCATGTTGTGTATATGCTTGTTTTATATCGCATATTCTCCTGGCTAGAACCTCCACAGGTATCGGTTCATCATATACTAAACGGTTTAGCTGAGCATATATTCTTGCCCGGTCAACTAGAACTCTAGCATCTGAGGAAAGCCCAGCAAACGCTAACCCTATATGATCATCCACCTTCTGTATTTTCTCTATGGCTTCTATAAGTCTTGAGATTCTTCTTTTTTCTACAGCCAAAACCACGCCTTCAGGCACTCTAACACCTACAGCTGACCATCCCCTTTTAACGGCCTCCCCTGCGTACACTACTTGGAACAGTCTTCCATCCGGCGACCATACTGTGATGGCGCGGTCGTAACCCATGCTTGCCGGCGTAAACATACTTTATCACCTATTTAATAAGGGAACTGACCATTATTTATTACTGACCGTGTTTATGACAGTACCCTAGTTAATAAGGTTTCTTAACGTTAACTAAGGTTTCGGAAGCGCGGCGACTATTCTTTTAGCTTTTTTGAAGGTACCTGTCATTTTCCTTACATAGATCATAGCCGGTGTACCTTTTAGTTCCTTTATCATCATTATGCTTGCTCTAACATGATCTGTGTATTTGTGCCAGCATCTAACTATTCCTGTGTTTTTCTCCTCGTCGTAAAACATGAATTTGAAGCCTGACATAGCTAGCCCGAGGTCTCCAAAGATTTTTTTCATTGATTCTACTAATGCCGATTCAACGTCCTTTGCTGAATGGTCTGTATTACTAATAAGTGTAAAAATTAAATACCGCTTTCTACGATACCTAGGCATCGTCTACCACCCAAATACCAGGAGATATATATTTATTTGATAGCTTGTTTCTATTAACATTTAAAATGTTAATAGGGATCCTAGACACCGTATCTCGGGCTTTCTCTGAAGGTAGACCCATTACCGTGAGTAATGCGGCTATATCCAATGGTGCTCTCATTTCAAGAGGCGTTTTAGCCCCGCTTGTAGCTACTATTTTTACATCATATTTTTTGCAAAGTGATAAAATATTTATAATCTTTAAGAATTCTTTATCTATATCTTTTGAAAATATTATTTTAGATAAAACTATTTCAAGAGCCTTCCCATTACTCGCCATCATTCGAGCTTGAATATTGTCGAATCGGAGATCTACCGAGTCGAATAAAACTAGATCTATCCGGCTGTCTCGTGCTGCGAACCTGGCGCCTTCCAAAGTGCGTGGTCTAGCTACCATTAACTCAAATTTTCTCCTATATTTACCTAAGACTCTCTTAGCTTTACTAGGCGTCGTTATTACAATATCTAGTCTACTTACATAGTCTAAACCGAACTTCCTAGCGATTCTTTCATAGTCTTTTATATTATAGGAGGGGTTAAAATTAGCCGTGGAAACAATTCTATAACCTAACTCTACAGCCATTTTAAAAAGAGGCTCGGCATTCTCTGTTCCTGAAGGCTCTAAATTTAGATCAGCGTATCTACGACCCATTAACGCTCTCTCCTGGCAAAAATCCTAAATGTCTCAAAGCGTAAACAATATGATCTAATTTTCTTATATGAGGTAAAAAACTTATCTTGATTTTTATTATGTCATCACTATCAGATAACGTGATTTTACCAGCATACGCAGCTTGCTTATCTACTCTCAGATAGAGATTACCTGAGCTGTCTATTCTTAAGCCAAGAGTTCTTTCAAGGATCTCTAGATTACCTTTAGACATGTTTGCAGCTATAAACACAGCTATCTCTTGAGCTATCCTTTTATCGGTTACATCGATCTTCAAAAATTGAATTTTGTTTCCATGAAAACCTGTTAGAACCTGCTCTTTTACGTCTATGTGGCTTCTTAGATTTTCCGGTAGAAGATTAAATAGGGCTTTTTCAACTTTTTTATAGTCTTCAGTAGCGTGCACATAAGTTTCTAATGTCACACGTGCAATTAGCCGGTTTTTCGGCAAAATAACCAACCCGGAAGTATTTTAGTCCTTAAATTTAGTTAATGCTCCCACATATCCAGTTTATCTTATGATCGCTTTTTATAACTGGGTGATGCGGATCTACCATGATTACTTCATACCAAATATATTCTCCGTCTTCACCTACATAATAGGAGCCTAAAACTTCCAGGTTCGGAAACTTTCTTGCCGCTCGTTCCTCCGCTATTAACCTAGCACTTTTTTTAGGCGTGTGCCCCCAAACACCCATTCGTTTAGGCCGTCTACCGCTTCTTGGCCTAAGTTTATTGAGGCCGCCCTTTCGGATTCTCACTCTGGCTACTATGAAGCCTTGTTTCGCTCTGTACCCTAAAGCTCGCGCTCTGTTAATTCTGGTCGGTTTTTCTATTCTAGTCACTGCAGGCTCTTTTCGCCACTGTATTAATCGCTGCCGCCATACTTCCTTAAGTATTCCTTCTTTAGGCTTTTTCCAGGCCTTAGCTATATATTTGTACATCCCCATGCTTCAACACCATTCTTTGGCTTGAATACCCACACTCATATTTTTCATTTTCGCTCTTATTTAATTGGTATCAAATAATTATATCTATAAAGTATTTATAGATATAACTTATACCAGAGAGCACGTACAGCGCTGTACACCGGATTTCCAAATGGAAAGACGCCCGGAAACACTAACGAACATGTATAGGTTAATTCGTTTACTTTCATATCAGAGAAGCATAACCACATTAAATTATCTATAAACAATCTTTCATATCCTTTGCTTATAAGCTGTGCTCCTGCTAATTTCTTCGTGTTTTTATCAGCTATTAGTTTAACAAAAACTTCTTCGCAGGTTTCAAGCAGATTATCCGTTTTAGGCTTTCTGAGCTTTGTACTCACTAAATTCGGATTATTATTTGATTTATCGCCTATAGCTATAATTAAGATATCCCTATATCTACTCATAATATAACCTTTAATTTTTGGCGGAGGAACCTGTAATTCGGCGAGTCTCAACGCGATAAACCATCCTTCAATAATATGAATTCCTTCAGAATATGGGAGAAGATAGGCTCCGCGGGTATATGGGGGTTTAGCGGCGCCTCCTATGAAATAGTAATTTGATTTTTTCTCGAATGTTTCGCTAACCTCTATCCTGTGTTTTTCCAGAAAACCTGTCCATATTAACAGGTCAGCTTCATTTAAACTCTCGTTAGACTGGGCAAGTAAATAAGGATTTTCCTCTTTTATGATGCCAATTAAATATTTTTTAACGTCATAATCTAATATTTCTTTATCATTTTTAAGTGTT
>CAYSTQ010000060.1:0-8877 GCA_964433855.1 uncultured Thermoproteales archaeon | reverse complement strand
GATGTATTCGTTAGGCCTAGCGGAAACCCTAGAGCCACGCCAGATGTCTGCTATGAATTTAATTGATTTACATTTAGAAGACCATACCTTAATACAGTCATCTTCCACCAGTATACGCTTAATCATAGGCCCTGTGCTCGAGTAAAAAAGACCTTTTTTTAACGCCTCGATTACCGCATCTTTTGTTTTCTCTACGGCTTTAACCATAACCCATGAAACACAAGTATCGGGAGGCCGAATGTTTGAAATATGCCAGTGGGCGTCATCAACTGCTAAACCATACACTTTCCTATTGCTTGTAAGCAACATGTCCCAATGCACAGATGATAGCCCTTTACCTATACTTAAGTCACAGGTAGTATTATATACTTCAATTCCCAAGAAATTATTTAATGTAATTAAATCTTTCAAAGTTAACATGGACCAATACGGATGGGCTATAAACGCCACAGCTCCTAGGCTAATCGCTGCGTCAATAACATCCTGGGGCGGCACATCTAGTTTCTCCTCACGTTTAAACGGTAGCTCCTCATCCACACCTACAACAACTACATGAAATAAGTCCCCTAGTTCAGCCCGATAAACAGCCAGCTCTTCACCCCGCAGTACTAAGATGTCTTCACCTTCATACTCGCTAGGTGGAACGACCCTCCAGTGATCAGTGATCGCCAGGAAATCATAGTTTCTGGATTTGTAGAGCCTGGCAAGCTGACGGGGAGTAAGCCAGCCATCAGAAAAAGTGCTATGTGTATGTAGATTACCTTTAAGCCATATACCTTCATGACTAAAAGGATCAGGAAAAATACCCTTCATAAGCATCCGCCTTTAGACCTATCTATGACGTTCCTAAATCATCGATGGCTTCCTTTATTATCTCAATACCCTTCCTAATGTTTTCAGGACTGGTAGCGTAACTCATTCTGATGAAGCCGTCACCATTCTTCTCGGGAAAAGCAGAGCCCGGTAAAACAACCACGCCGTACTTCTCTAAAAGGATTTTAGCGAAATCCCATGTAGTTAATTCAAGCATATCTAAAAGCTTCACTATCCTTGGAAACACATAGAAGGCACCGGTCGGCTTCCAGACCTCGAAACCAGGTACTTCTCTTAAAAGTGAAAAAATAAGGTCGCGGCGTTCACGGAAAGCCTTCACCATCTTTCTAACAGGTTCCCAGTCACCCCTAAGCGCCGCGACCGCGCCCTTCTGGGCAAAACTATTGGGGCAACTATAGACGTTAGTCGCGAATTTCACAATATCACGGCAAACTTCCCTTCTAACAACTAAGTATCCTATTCTCCAGCCGGTCATCGAAAAAGTCTTGCTAAACCCGTTGGCGTAAACCACATAATCCCTCCACTCAGGATCTGATAAAACGCTTCTAAACTTTACATCGTAGACAAAATTATCATAGACTTCGTCGGCCAGCAGTATTAGATTGTGCCGTTTGGCCAGCTCAGCTAGTTGCTCAACCTCATCAGGAGTGAAGGTGACTCCTACCGGGTTATGAGGGTTGTTAAACACTATCATTTTAGTGCGGCTAGTTACCAAAGACTCAATCTCATCAATGTTAAGTCTAAATCCCTTAGAGCTTCCCAACCACTGAACAGGCACAAACACCGGCCGGGCACCCAAAAACTCCGGTATATCCGCGTAAGCCCAGTAACACGGGTCCGGAACTATGACTTCATCACCAGGTTTAAGAAAAGCTGAAAACCCTAGGAAAAGAGCAGTCTTAGTTCCAGGGGTAACGATTATCTCATCGCTACGGACATCGCATCCATACCGGCTATTCAAATACTCGGCTATAGCCTCTCTGAGCTCCACTATACCGGCTGTTTCCGTATATCCCGTGAAGCCCTCATCCAAAGCGGTCTTAGCGGCTTCAACCACATGTCCAGGAGTAGGGAAATCGGGCTGTCCAATGCCGAAACTTATGATTTTACGTCCCTGGGCAGCCAGCTCCTTTGCTCTAGCCAGAAAAGCAAACGACGTCTCTCCTCTTAAATGAGGAAACACGGGGTTAACCGAGCCACCCACTATGTTGGTCATCGACACACCCCACCACTGACGATACTACCTATAACCCAACCTTAATAAACCTAAGCACAGGATTAAACCTGAGACGCTATGAGCTCAGTAAAACGGGTTCTCGACTCGAAGATCGCGGAGATAACCAAACTGTTGAACGAGGACCGCGTCAGGGAAGCTAAACAAGTAATGGAGAAGGCCTGGAAACTAAAACCTGTTGAAAGGCCTCCTATAACAGTTTCTGCCCCATCACCTGTGCCCTGGCCAAAATATCCTTATGTTGAAGCCTTCTATGATAAAGATAAGATGCTGTTAAGCGAACTGTCAAAAGTATATGTACATCTACTTCTGAACGACGACGCCATGCCCTGTGTAAGAGCCAATTACGGTGTAGGCATAATAGCCAGTGGATACGGATGCGAAATAGTGGTTAGGGACGACCAAATGCCATGGGTTAAAGCCCCAGTTTTAAAATATGAACGCCCTAGATTAGATTTGCTGAAAAGGCCGGATCCATGGTCTGATGGTTTAATGAAGACCGTCCTCGAGACAGAGACCTATTTCCTAGATATGCTTAAAGACTCTGGAATAAAAGTATATCTTTGTGATACTCAAGGCCCCCTAGACGTAGCTTACTTGATAAGAGGCTCTAAAATATACAGGGACTTTATTAAATTCCCAGATAAAGTTCATGATCTTTTACAAGAAATATCCGAAACTATAATAGAGTTTACAAAGATTCAAAAAGAGCTAGTAGGGGAACCCTATGGAAAGGGGTATCATGGAACCCCTAATGTCTGGATGGCTGAGGGCGGCATAAGAATATGTGAAGATGTCGCCGTCACATTGTCGCCTAAAGCATACAGAGAATACTGTAAACCCTACAATAGTAGATGCGCTAAACCGTTTAACGGTGGCATGTATCATTTCTGCTGTAGTGACGCCTCAGACGGTAAACAGATCATCAGCGAAATCCTGAAAGATAAAATGGCTAAAGCGTTTTTCTTCGGGTCTCCTGACAAATACTACCCGTTAAAGGAAACCCTAGCTAAATTCTGTGAAGCGGGTAAATGCTTAATATGGACAGACGGCCCCCGTCGCGGTGAAACCCCAAAGGAGTGGATTAAAAGAGTAGCAGATGCTTTTTATTCGTGCGGGACAGGACTCATATTGTCAATAGGCGTGTCCAGTTATAAGATGGCTGTGGAGATCATGGAGGAATACAACAAAGTCTTCAATAGAGAATAATCATTTTAAGCACCGTCTTTGTTATATATTTTAATAAAAATATAAAGTAATCTTATACTGAAATACCTGGGTTTTCTGGCGAAAAATATTAGGCGATAAAGATAACCTAAGATAAATGAATCAGGGATAGGGTAAAACAATGTTTGGGAGAAAACCCGATTTTGATAGATTGCTTAAAGTCCTTTGGAGAGAAGGAGAACCAGATAAAATACCGTATTACGAGCACTTCGTAGATCACGAAATGATAGAAGCTATTATTAGAAGATCCTTGCCCAGGCCTGCATTAGCTAGCAGGGATGCAGCTGACAAAAGGGAAACAGTTGAATATCTAAGGGGCCTCGTGTATTTCTACTCTAAACTAGGATATGATTACATACCGTTAGAACTCCCAATATCTCTAGCGCGTAAAACCGTGGCTACCAGAGATACTGCCTATTTAAACAGAGGCCTCAGAACATGGCAAGATGAACACAGGGGTATAATAGAGACCAGAGAAGACTTCGAAGCCTATCCCTGGCCAGACCCAGAGGAAGCCGTAAATCTAAGCGTGCTAGATCTGCTGCAAACACTACTTCCGAGCGAAATGAAGGTTGTCAGCGGTGTGGGAGGCGGCGTGCTGGAACACGTCATGTGGATGATGGGTACAGTCCCCTTCTGCATGGCGCTTTACCGAGACCCTAGATTGGTAAAGGACATGTTCATGAAGGTCGGTAGCCTGATCTATGAAGTAGATAAGGCGATAGCGGATCACGGCTGTGTCGGAGCCCTTAGAATGGGGGATGACATGGGATATAGAAAAGGCACGATGGTAGCCCCAAGCATACTAAGAAAGTATGTCTTCCCATGGCAGAAAAAATGCGCCGATCTAGCCCATAGGGCCGGAATGCCCTTCATACTCCACAGCTGCGGCAATCTGGAAGCCGTCATGGAGGATTTGATAAACTACGTGGGTATAGATGCGAAACATTCGTTTGAGGACGCCATAATGCCCGTCTGGGAGGCAAAAAGGCTTTACGGAGACAAGATAGCTATACTTGGAGGAGTAGACGTGGACAAACTTGCCCGACTAAACGAGACCAGTCTGAGAAAATACGTGAGAAAGATACTGAAACTTTGTGCGCCAGGCGGCGGCTACGCCCTAGGCTCAGGGAACACCATAACTAACTATGTTAAACCTGAAAACTATCTCGCAATGCTTGAAGAAGGCGAGAAATACTCAAAACATATTTTGTAACCGGAGAATAGGCTAACCGGAGGTGATCATAACGTATACACCGCGGTTCTACAACCCGACCAAGATATTCAGAGTCATGTATGAAACCCAGGAACGAAAACTAGCGTTTAACGCTAAAAGCCTAGAGGAATGGGCTAAATGGAGAGAAGAGCTAAGAAGGAAACTGGTTGAGTTGCTAGGCGGCTTCCCGGAGGAGAAAACGCCGCTAAACCCAGAAACGCTAGAACAAAAAGAATACCCATTATGGATAAGAGAAAAAGTGATCTATCAATCCACTCCTTACTCTACGGTACCGGCATGGATCCTAATACCTAAAAGAGGCCGCCCTCCGTTCCCAGCTGTAATAGCTATTCACGGCCATGGTTATGGCAAGGACTCAATAGTCGGCATAAAAGAGGACGGCACCGAGAGAAGCCAGCCCGAAGGCTACCAGAAAGATTTTGCACTAGAGCTAGCCAAAAGAGGTTTTCTAGTGGTGGCACCGGAACAGGCATGCTTTGGAGAAAGAAGAGAGAAAGAGGATTCGGGGAAAGGGCCAGGCGCTAACTCCTGCCACCTCGGAACAGTCTGGGCCTTCATGATGGGTAAAACCATGGTCGGGATAAGAGTATGGGACATAATGCGAACTATAGACTATCTGGAAACCAGGCCCGACGTCGACCCTGGAAGAATAGGATGCATGGGCATATCAGGCGGCGGCACAACCACCCTGTTTACAACAGCCTTAGACGACAGGATAAGGGTAGCGGTCGTAAGCGGCTACCTGAACACCTTTAAAGACAGTCTACTTTCAGTAAGACACTGCATATGCAACTTCATACCAGGCATATTAAAATACGCTGAAATGTATGATGTAGCGGCATTAATAGCGCCTAAACCGCTTCTAGCCGAAGCGGGCACGAAGGACCCCATATTCCCTATACGGGCGACGCTTAAGGCCTACCAGTATCTAAAGAAGGTCTACAGTCTTCTAGGCGTCCCGGAAAGACTGGACATAGATGTCTTCGAAGGAGGACATGAGATCAGTGGAAGAAAAGCCTATGACTGGCTTAGTAAATGGCTCAGCATTAAAGATCCCGACGAGTTGCTAAAGCCAAAGGCTTAATAATAAACTATGCAGCATTAAGGCGCAGTGATATAGTAATGTTAAAAACACCGTATCAGACGCCAGATCAAATAATTTTCGGCAAAGCTGTACATCCCCTAGAATATGGGGAAGGCCTAAGGATAGGCGACGGCTAGGTCATTCTTGTAAATAAAATACTGGCCTAATAGGGTAGCTGAAAGTGATCCTGGCAAGACGCTAAAAGAGTTCGAAAAAATAACAGCTGACGTGCTAAATCGGGCAGCCGATCTCGGCATTAAGTACCTCCAGTTAGAGACCGAGCTAAGCTATAATGTAACCCTGAACCCAAAGCTGGTGGAGGAGTTGGTGGCTAAACAGAAAAAACTGATAGAACAATATCATGATAAGTTCGGGATTAGGCTTGCCCTGCGGGTTACCGTGGCCGACATACGAAACCTAAAATCAATAACGTACGAGGAAGCATGGAATAAGATGCTCGAAGCTTTTGAAGCATCAGCTACAGCCGGCGCAGACCTATTATCCATCGAGTCAATAGGCGGTAAAGAGGTGCATGACCACGCTCTGATAAGAAACGATATAGAGGGCATAGTCTTCTCCCTAGGGGTGCTGGCAGTTAGAGACATGGTCAAGCTGTGGCGCGAAATAGCGACAATAGCTAAAAAACATGGGAGCCTACCGGCTGGAGACACCGCCTGCGGCTTCGCCAACACGGCTATGAAGCTAGCTGGAGGTAGAACAAGCAGGTTAATACCACACGTACTCGCGGCTGTGGTCAGGGCCATGAGCGCAGCCAGAAGCCTGGTAGCATACGAGGAAGGCGCCACAGGACCTGGTAAAGACTGCGGATATGAAAACGTAATAGTTAAAGCAGTAACAGGCCTACCCATGGCTATGGAGGGTAAGACCAGCGCCTCGGCGCACAGTAGTTTAGTGGGTAACATAGCAGCGGCGGTATGCGACCTCTGGTCAAATGAACAGGTTGAAAACCTAAAACTATTCGGAGGGACAACGCCTCAAGTATTCCTAGAGATGCTTTACTACGATACAGAGTTGATGAATACCGCTCTAAAGAAAGGTAAAGAAAAAGAGTTAAGAGATCTCCTAGTCGAATCGGACAAATATAGAGATCCACAGGCCTACGTGTTAGCCCCAGATGTAGCCTGGCAAATAGCGCTAACTATAGCTGAACATAGAGAAAAACGATATCTCAGAACAGTTGAGGCCGGAATAACCGCAGCCCGGCTGATCTCCAGCGAAGAAAAGCTCTGGAAAGACCCAGCGGAGACTAGACAGCTCAAAAGAATACTTCAAGAACTTGAAAAACTGCCTAAGGACGAAGATGACATAATAGATAAAGCCGTCGCAAAATACCGGGATAAGATACCGGCTTTCAAGCCTGAGCGCTACAGCTTATAAACAACAAATTCTCCTAGTCTCGGAATATCTTAACGTGTTCTAAGTTGTTTTAACAAAATAATTCTTTATAAGCCAGAATATAGAATAAATTCCAGAAAACAATCAGAAAAGTGAAAAATATGAAAAAGAATATTAACATCTTGATACTAATGTTAACGGCGCTCATATTATTTACCCCGATAGTCTGCAGTACGCCGTCCACAACTATAATAAGCGAGTTCACCGTGGAAAACACCCCGCCCAGCATCCTCGCGGCAGAACTATACGAATCCGACGAACAGACATTTACAACCCAGATAACTCCCCAGACGGAATACGCGCTTAAAATAACAGTTTCAGACTCTAACACCCTGCAGGACATAAGCGAGATAACCGTAATAATATTCTATGACACAGACAGTAACGGCGTAGGCACCCCGCCCAGCACGGACAGCCCCCAGCAACGAGCCACCTACACCTGGACACCCAGCGGGGGATGGCAGCTAACAGGCCCCCTCGGCTCCTCATGGACTGTAAACGGCACAGGGAGCAGGCAACCAACCGACTTAACGGCGATAACAGGCGACTGGTGGCTACACTTTACACCAGCTAAAACGGCGCATGAAGCTGGCGGGACAACAGACTGGGACATAACAATAAAGGTTAAGGATAGCAGCGGAGCAACAGCTGAAATAGGGAAATACGGCTACGCCATGAACTGGTACGGTGAAATAACGGCAAACGCCGCTCAGTTCAGCTTCGGAACAGTCTCCCCCGGCATCCAAAACAAACCCATAGAAAAAGTAGATGGGACGCCCACTGACCACATAGCAGTGACCGTCACAGCCAACGGTAATTACCGAATACTCGTCAAAGCCGACTCCACATGGACAACCCCTGAAGGATACCAAGCAACACTAGACATAGATAATATGTTAGATGACGGCGAGTTTGAGCTTTATGCCAGTGTTAACGGAACGCCTACCACAAAGGTAGTTTCAAGCTTCATCACGGTACAGGGATGGGACGGATTAACAGGCCCTACAAGTGAAGCCGGAAGCCAGCATACGTCCTACTGGTGGATAACGTTAGCCCCAGACGGATTAATGGTAGGTACGTATACAGGCACCATAACATACGTGCTAAGCCAGGCATAAAGGGTGATTAACCTGTTTAAGTCTTCACAGCCATGTTTTTCTCCTTTTCCGTTTTTCATATTATTTTTAGCCTTAACATCGTGGATCCAAGCTCCAGCTCAACCCGCGAAACATGACCAAATAGGCGTCTCAAGCCCTCTCGGCAGACTTTGCCTACAGCTAGCCCCCAATGCAACACTCTCAGGGTCAGACATCTACTTGATGATATTTAACCAAGGGCTGGAACCGCTACAGGTGGAGATGGAGGTCGAAGCACCTGTTTTTCTTCACGTAAACTGTACACCGCATCAACTAATCTTAAAGCCAGACAAACATAAAAAGATAATTGTCGCTATTTCAGCTGAACCGTGGGCCGTTCCAGGCAACTATACAGCGATGATAATAGCTAGAGCCGTCAGACCTCAAGGAAACGAAGCTACTGTTAACGTAGCTGTAGCACAACCGCTTAAAGTAGCAATAATAGGGCAAACCGCTGAAATAATGGTGGAAGCCATAGATCCTCGGAACCAAACAGTGCCATATACGGTGATACGGCTTGTTAAGAACTCCCAGTTACAGGCATATACGGTTCTGGAACAAAAAGGAGGTGCTATTAGAGCGATCGTGGCACCGGGCAACTATACCGTGTACGCGTATTTAAACGGCGAAGTTCTGGCCGAGCAACGGGTAGCTGTGAGCCCGGGAGAGAGCAGGCTGGTTATTTTAAAACTAAAAACAGTGTACTTCG
>CAYSTQ010000059.1:3945-8991 GCA_964433855.1 uncultured Thermoproteales archaeon | reverse complement strand
CCCCCCTTCTCCCTGACCCCCTCCTCCCCGACGACGACCAGCATACCCCGCCTAACCCTCCTGGGCTCAAGACAATAGGCCTTACCCTCTTCGACCACAATGCAGCAGTCCATACGCTGCCTCTCAACAGGGATCCAGCGACCCCCTATGCTTACCCAGGTCCTCCTGTTGCTTGTCACGAAGAAGCCGTCCGGGAGAACCCCGTCGGCCGGCGCCGGGACAAGTCTAGCGTCAGCCATCTGACCACCTAAGGCCTTAATAATATGGACACAATAAAATTTACCGGAGCAAAGGCTTCGGCGTGATCTGTTTGGAGCCGCCTGAGCCCAAGTGGATCAGGAACAAGATATTAGATCTCATGACCAGGTTCAGGGGTGACAGCTGGAACTGGCGGACAGCCGCCGTCTGGTACAGGAACAGCCTGGCAAGCTACCTATGGACCGAGGCTGGGCTTAAAGATAAGCTTAAGGTAAGGGGCTGGACGTGGCAGGGCTTTCTGAAAGCCCTGTCACATCACACGGAGGACGTGGTGGCCTGGGCCCAAGGAGCCATCACGTGGCAGCAGCTCCTGGAGAAACTCTACAATGAGCTGGGGCTGGAGTAGCCGTCAACGGGAATCCTATCTAGGCCAGCGAGACCTCTCTGCCCTCCTTGGCCGACCTATGGATGGCGTAGATTATCTCTTGGGCTTTAAGCCCGTCGTAGCCATTGGGCGACGGCTCTAGGTCCTCTCTTACACATTCCACAAAGTGCCTCAGCTCCTCCAGGTACATGTCCCTGAACGGGAAGAGCCTCGAGATATAGTCCCCGTCTTTAAAGACCACGGCGCGGCTCCTCCATTTAAAGTATGGAAACATTATCTCAGCCCTGGCCGACCCCTTTTCGCCGAATACCGTTAAGCCCTCATCCCAGTCCCCAGCTATCCTTCCGCAGAGCTGGAAGAAGCCTGAAGCGCCGCTTTTAAACCTTAGAATTGACGTGCTCACATAGTCCCCACTGGGCGTCTCGCAGTATCTTGAGACGACTGAGGCTATCTCGCCCCCAATCCACCTTAACAGGTCTGTATGGTGGACACCGTGCGCGAGGAGCATGTCGAGATGCCTGTCCCCTGTAGGCGAGTACGCTGTAGTCGGATACCTGGCAGGCCTGATGAAGCCGTCTGTAAAAGCCTTGACATAGTCCATATGCGTTCTGCAGTCACGATACCATGAGTTCACCGAGAAAACCCTCCCCAGCGTCTCATCCCGTATCTCTTCTTTAATCCATCTGAGCGAGGGGTCAAACCTCTTCATAAACCCGACCATAAGCTTCACGCCGTATCTCCTGCAGACGTCCACCATCTCCCTGCACTCCTCAACAGTGACGGCCATAGGCTTCTCAACGAAGACGTGCAGCCCGGCTTCTGCAGCCGCCACCGTAACCTCGCAGTGGGCGGCATGCCATGTCGTGTTTACTACTCCGTCCAGCCTCTCTCTCCTGAACATCTCCCTGTAGTCCCCGTAGTACCTCGGCACCCCATACTTAGCTGCTACCCGTCTAGCCACATCCAGATACTTGTCGCAGACAGCAGCTAGCTCCACCCCCTCCAGCCTCTTAAGAGAAGGTATGTGTACGAGCTGTGCTATCCCTCCACATCCAACGAGACCGAGCCTGACAATCATGCGGGCACCATCCAAGAAATATCGTCTAGAACATATATTGCTTAACCCTGTTTAAACCGTTACTGTCCGTCTCCCTAGCTTTAAGGTAGCGGCGGTGAGCAACGATCCCGAAGGGTCTTCTCGAGGCCTACCCCTTTCTCCTGGCGGCCCTCACTACGTTAATGAACGAAATAGCTACAGCTAGCGTGTTTAAAACCAGGAAGACGACGTCTCCCAGGGAAAATGCGTGGTAGGCAAGCAGGGCGCTTCCAGCACAGTATAGAGCGCTTAGCCTAAGGTCTGGAACAGCTTTATAGCTGATGAGCCAGCCAGCTATTATCAAGAGCATGCCCGCTATCCCGGCTATCTCCAGCCCCAATCCAGGCACCTAGCCGATAACACCGAGCCTTCAAAAAAGGGTTTCCCCGACGAAAAACGTTTTAAGAGCCGTTGTCAAGCCACCCTACTTATACAGGGGAGCTTTCTCAAACATCGACAGTAGGCCGGGCGGCGCCCCGTGCTCCCGTAGGTGCGATACAAATAGCCCATGGAGCTCCTTGACAACATCCATGTTGTCCTCCGACACATCGTTCTCGGCCAAGGGGTCTCTCGTCAGATCGTAGAGCTCCGGTCTCCCATGGGCTCCCACGGGCGCATACCCCCATTTATCCGTTACGAGGAAGGGTGTTGTCGCCCTCGCCGGTATACCGCCCGGTTTAAGGTGAGCCCCACTTACAGCAAGCCTCCTATGGGCTGAATCCTCCCCTAGAATGGCGCCTGCGAAGCTCCTTCCCTGGATCCTCTCCCTCGGCTTTATCTCCACGCCTGCAAGCTCGCAGACCGTGGGGAGTACGTCTATCGGTTGAGCGATTATGTCCAGACTTTTCCCCTCAGGCAGGCCGCCCCCAGCTATGAGGAAGGGGACGTGTCCTATCTCCGGGTATATCGGCCAGAAACGGTCGTCGTCGACGCTTATATTCGACTTTCCTGTACGTCCATGTTCCCCAAGAGACGTCCCATGGTCAGATGTTACGACCACTATCGTATCATCCCACAGCTGGAGATCATCTATTTTCTGCAGTATCCTCCCAATATACCTGTCCACGAGCTCCGCCTCAGCGGCGTAGTGGGCCCAGAGATTCCACAGCTCATCCGGAGTATACACGGAGGATAAGCCGTAGTTAGGGTGGATCATCGGGACGCCTGTGTAGTCCGGGTCGTAGCGTTTCACGAAGTACTCCGGCGGGTCCCATGGCTCATGCGGGTCGAAGAAGTCAACCCAGAGGAAGAAGGGTTTAAACCTCCAGTTCTCCTCAAGCCAGCGGACGGCTGTCGACGCCGTCTTTGCGGGGAACGTCTCCTCCTCACAGCGGAAGTATCGGTTCATCCACCTGTGCAGGTCCGGCAGGGGATGCCCCATGAAGAGCGGCCTAGCCCTAGTTTTCTCCCGAGGCATAACGGTCTCAATAGGGTCGTTCAGGTGCAGCAGGTATCTGTCCCCCTCCTGCCCCCTGTGCTGGAAGGCTGCGTCAAACCCGTACTGGAACCTCGCCCTGAACAGATGCGGCGTGTCGCATATCAGCTGTGCCGCGTAGCCCTTCTCCCTCAGGAGAGACGCTATGTGGTTAGGTGTGCTGAGGTCGATCGGTTGCCAGCCGTAGCGGGGCCAGCCGAGAACCCCGGAGGCCAGGTCGGTGCGATGCGGTATGGTTGGGAAGCTCCCGGTATAGAATTTCTCGATCGAGACGGCCTTTTTAGCGGCGAACCTGTCCAGCTCAGGTGTTCTCACAGGCCTCCTGGCCCTGCTGCCCAGGTTATCATATCTAAACGTGTCGGTTATGATCAAGACGATATTCTTCATATAGGCGCCTCCGCTACGTGTTCTCACTAGGGTTTTCTTTATTCCACATTATAACAGTGTTCCCTCGCCGTACAGGCCTTAGAGGGCGTTAGGGTCTTCCGGAACGTCATAGCCAAACACCTGCAAGCCCGCTAGATGCTGCCAATAACCGGCGAGACTTTTTCTGGTAATGAAATCGTTAAGATGTTCCAGTGTTCGAACAACGTAAGCATTAAATCACTATCTGTAACAGGTAGTGACATGGCTGGTCGCATCGCCGGATCCATGCCCAATACAGGGCCTGATAAGGGCTCCCTAGATGCATTGATAGCGCATCTACTCTCAGCAGTCTTTACGGCGGCACTATTCTACGCTACGTTAGAGCTTCCACGCGTCGTAAACAGGCTGCTTAAGGAAACATTGTTCCCGGATCTGGCCGCAATGGGCAGGTGGAGCGAGGTGAAAGCCTTCACCGAGGCCGTCACGCCGCTGGGCTACGCATGCCTTACGGCCACGCTGGCCCTAATAATCCTCGGCTTCGCCATAGGCAGGATAAGGCTCTCAGTTCTCGGCTCCCTTACAGCCATACTACCGGTCTTCGGATACTTCGCCGCCTCCATGTTCTTCCTAGCCGGCATAGGCATACTTAGGGTTCTCTGGCTCCCCCTACTTAAGGCCCCGAGGCCGTTCTCAACTCTCGGCTCCATCATATATCTGCCCTACAAGGCTTCAGCGGCCGTCTGGGCCCCCTTGGTGACAGCCACGGGCGGAGCCGTACTTACCCTGACGGCGTTGGCCATGCTAGCCATGGCCGTCATAGGGCTATTACTGCGTGGAAGGCTCAAGCTCCTAGGCAGAGTCCTTACGGCCATAGCCACGGTAGCCCTGGCCTCAATAGCCGTACTAGCGGTCCTCCCACTGGTGATGCTAGGGCTCGCCATTTTCTCAGCCGGCGCCGCCGCGTGGCTCTACGGCAGGGTTAAAGGCCACAGCCTAGTCGACTTCTGGATATACAGGTACTCGAGGCATCCGCAGTACCTAGGATACCTGACGTGGAGCTACGGGCTCACATTGCTGGCCAGCATGACCCCGGCCCCCAGGGGAGGATGCGTGCCCCTCCCCGGGCTTCCCTGGCTGCTGTCAGCCCTCTCCATAATAGGTGTGGCGCTCTGGGAGGAAGCGGCCATGGCTGAGAAACACGGCGTGAAATACACAGAATATAGGAGAAGGACGTGCTTCATGTTGCCACTATCCAGACAGCTGGCGAGGATCTTGACCGCGCCCGCCAGGGCTTTACTCAGGAAGGAATACCCCGAGAACGGCAAGGAGATAGCTGTAGTACTGCTACTCTACGGAGCCCCCCTAGCCCTAGCGCCCATCTAGACACCCCGGTAACCACTTAGCTTTAACCGCCGCGGTCAAACCATTAGACGGGTTCACGTCTCCGTGGGCCGGCCTCTCCCTATGTTCTCAGGATGAAGCCCCCAGCCAGCTTCGCAGCAGCCGCTGCTCTGGAGAGGTTGCTGGGCGATAGCCTGGGCCATCTGGAGGGCCTCGGGAGGCAGA
>CAYSTQ010000059.1:0-3845 GCA_964433855.1 uncultured Thermoproteales archaeon | reverse complement strand
CTGGAGAGGTTGCTGGGCGATAGCCTGGGCCATCTGGAGGGCCTCGGGAGGCAGAGTAGTCCCGAGCACAGCGGCCAGGAACTGGATCATGGAGGTCAGCTGAGATACGAGCAGGAGTAGCGCTGAAAACAACGCTAGGAAAACCATTCCGCTCACCAGGTATTTGCTGCCGAGACGCCTGGCCTCGTCAACCCCTACTATGTCTAGAACACCGAAGACTATGCTTACGAGAAGGATCAGGCCTATAGGCATCCTGAGGCCGAAGACCGGGGATAACCCTCTGTCGCCGACAAGAAGGTTAACCATAACCCCTCTCCGGCCGTCTATCACCACGAGGTCGGCCTCCCCGCCCGTGCTAAGCACCACTGTCTGAACGTTAGCCCTAACCGCATACCACGGCAGAAGCATCCCGGCGGCAGTTAGGAGTATCCCTGCAGCCCCTAGGGCTACGCCTAAAGAAGCCCTAGTTCTTAGAAGCGTGAAGAGCCTGAGGCCGCCAGCTCTCTTAAGCCTAACTATCCTCCACATCTTCCAGAGGCCCAGCAGAGCAGTTAGCCCTATGAAGATCGTAGGGAAGCTGGCCGCAAGCCAGCTCAAGGTAAACCACGTCGCATCCACGGCCGAGATGCCTAGCCCCCAGGAGACAGGGGCGAACCATTTCTCACTGTTATCCCCGTGGCCCGGGCCGTAGGGGCCTGCTAGGCCAGCAGCGGCGTCAGCCAGCCTAGCCCAGTCTCCCCATCTACCCCTGAACTCCAGCCAGTCCTGGGACGCCGGATGGTTGCCAACCCCCATTTCCCCCAGGATAACCAGCTTCACGTCTGAAGGAGTTATAAGAGGGCCGTCGGCACTAACCTCGTCGCGCTCCAGGCCCAGCCTGCCCTGGTAGGGCCGAAAATAGTTGGCGTGCGAGCCCCTGGCCACATAAACCTTTGGATGCGTCCCGTCCACTTTCTCCACGTTGTGCCACGCGGTTCTCTGCCCCTGTAGATGCTGGGAGTAGACGGCTAGAACAGGGTTTCCTGTTTCATTTAGGATGATCTCCACCGTTTCCCAGTCTCCTTCATGCTGGTTCAAGGCCACGTCGTTGTAGGCGTAGAAAAACCAGTATTGGACGACTACATATCCGGATTCCTTGGTGACGCGGGCGTAGACCGTGTATCCCAGAGAGCCTTTCCTCTGCCTGTAGTCCTCTGCTATTTCCTTAAACCCTCCGAGCCCGTTATCTAGGAAATAGTTTTCATCCCTGCCCGATATGGCGTCCACGGTTGGCGACGTATCCACTGTTAAAACGTCTTCTCCAAGCCTGAGCTTAAGGACGGAATTATTCAGGTGATACGTTACGTCTACGGGGAAAAACCTTTCACCAGCCTTAAACTGGAGGTATGGCAGGTATTTTAAGGCGAGCTCCTTCTCCACAGAGTCCGGTATTCCGTCGCTGTCCAGGTCAGGCTGTGCTGAGACGCCGAGGAACTGGTTCAGGAATAGGAGAGTTATGAGTCCAAGGGCGAAACCTTCGATAAGTCTTCTAATAGATATGTTGGATTTCCGGCCATTATAGTTAATCATCACAGCCAACACGGGAAGTATTGCTATTCATTGGTTTTTACTAATATATAAAAGCTGGTGCTTTCCCTAACGTTTCCGTTTAAACTTAGCTCAGCTGGAAAATCCTGGGCTAGGTCGTCTGATGAACTCTGTCTAGGACTGCCGGGCTACATTCGCCATTGCTCCGTCTTTTTACCGCCTGTTGCAATCCTATAACCTGCGTAAATTAATAGGAAGCCCGGAGCGCAAAAAACGGGCAAGGGTATCCACCAGCCGCCATCCATCCATGTGAAGACCTCTATAACGCCTATGACAATCAAGGTTACGCCGGCTAGGCCGAGAACTACCCCCATTATCAGCCTCAACATTCTCATGAACATTATGTGAAACCACATAGATAAAAGCATTGATGCTAAAAACTCAGCGTAATAAAGTAGAAAAAGAGGCTAAGCTAGCGGCTTACTTTCCATGACGTAGTTAACTTCTCACGCGGGATTAAAAATGTTAGAGACCAGTTTCATGGAGTAAAGAGGCCAGGTTTAACAGGGTTGGGATGAGGCCCCAGTCGAGGAAAGGTTGCTTGTCAACGGGTGAGAACCAAAGGTTACTATCTACGTAAATAGAGACAACCAACAAGTCCTCCTTCTCAAAATCTTGGGTGAATGGCGCCCCGGCCGGGATTTGAACCCGGGTCTTCGGCTCGACAGGCCGATATACTCGACCAGGCTATACGACCGGGGCTGACACAGGTATTTTCAACCTAGTCATTATTAAGGTTTACTCGTGTTTACAACCCTATCTTCTCCATGTATAGCTCGGCGAGCCTGCTGACATCACCTATCTCGCTGCTCGCCCCCTCGAACACGACTCTTCCAGCCGACAGGAAATACGTCCTGTCAGAGACCTCGAGGGCCTTCTCAGCATGCTGCTCAACAAGCAGTATGGTGGTGCCGTTCTCCCTTATCTCCTCTATCTTCCTGAAGACCTGCTCAACTATCGCTGGAGCAAGCATCGCTGAAGGCTCGTCGAGTAGAAGGATTCTTGGTCTGGCCACCAGAGCCCTGGCTATAGCCAGCATCTGCCTCTCTCCCCCGCTCAACGTGTACGCCTTCCTACGCCTCTTCTCCTTTAACACGGGGAAAACCGAATATGTCTCTTCCAGGGCATCGTCGAGGCCGTCGCGAACCAGGTAGCCGCCCAGCTCAAGGTTCTCCTCCACTGTTAACCTGGGGAAAATATTCTCTCTCTGAGGAACGTAGCCGAGCCCCATGGCCACCCGTTTAAACGGGGGTAGCCTCGTTATGTCGTGGCCATCAAGCACGACACTGCCGGAGAAGACTCTTGTGAGCCCCATCACCGTTTTAAGAAGGGTGCTTTTCCCACTGCCGTTAGGCCCAAGCACGGAGACTATCTCCTTATCCCTCACTTTAACCGTCACGTTCTGGAGAATGGCTAGCTTTCCGTAGCCAGCCACCATTTCCTTAACGGCAAGCCTGCTCAACTATGTCCGCCCCCTATATAGACCCTTATCACCTCGGGGTCTCTTAGGACCTCGTCGGGAGATCCCTCAGCTATAACCCTTCCCTGGTTCATCACATAGACTTTATCCGCCACGCTGAGTAGTGTTTCCAGCCTATGCTCTATTATGAAGAACGTTATCCCGTATTCCCTCCTGAGCATCGATATGTGGCCGTAGATGGTCTTAGCCAGGTGGGGTGCGACGCCAGCAGTCGGCTCGTCCAGGAGGAACAGCTCAGGCGACCCCATGAGCCCCCTGGCCATCTCGAGCAGCTTCATCTGGCCGCCTGAAAGCTCGGACGCCCTGTTTCCTACGACTCTTCCCAGTTCGAGGAGGCTGAACACCTGGACAGCCTTCTCCGCCAGCTTAACCTCTTGGCCGCGCCACCTCCACCTGAGCGGCGCATTATGGAGTCTTTCGCCGACCTGCTTCTTCGGGGCGAGCAGGCTGTTGCCGAGGACCGTCATATCCTGGAAAAGCCTTGGGTTCTGATGGGTTTTAACCAGGCCCAGCTCGTATATCTTGTTTGGGGGTAGCCCATCTATCCTTCTCCCGTTGAAGAAGACTTGGCCCTTGTCAGGCCTGTACACCCCGGCTATAACGTTGAACAGCGTGGTCTTGCCGCTGCCGTTAGGCCCTATCAGCCCAACTATGCTTTCCTTCTCCACATTGACGGAGACATGGTCTACCGCTACTACTCCCCCGAACCTTTTAACCAGATTCACCGTCCTCAGAATCTCCATTTCTAACCACCTCCCAAGCCGGGGTTTTAACCGGC
>CAYSTQ010000058.1:0-8993 GCA_964433855.1 uncultured Thermoproteales archaeon | reverse complement strand
AGGTGGGCTATCAGATTTGTGGAGACGCATTATGGGGACACGATAAGCTTTAAGGACTTTATTAACGGTTTAAGTCTTTTTAAACGCTAGCAGCATTGAGCCTGTCGTTGTTAGAGCCATGGAACATTTAAGAATTGTTGAGAGAATCATTGTATACAGTTTATATATAACAGTAATATCCATAATTAATCAGTAAAATATATGGAACATGTATACCATTCTGTGAAAAGGCTTTTTCGCAGAGTCTAGGTCTAGTCCCTTACAGATACGACCTCTTTACTATCCAAATCGGCTGTCACAAATATTAGTTTTCAAATAAACATGTAAACTTACCAGATATGAAACGGGTTAAAAATAACTCAGCTAGAGTTTAAATAGGAGCGGAATTGGAAAACCCTCCACAAGCATTGCGTCAGACCCCATAGCAATGGTTTTACCACCTATCCCTATCAGAAGGCCAGGCCTCCTCTTCTTACCCCCATAGATAAATACCCTGCGGCCCGACGCATATATGAGACGCCTACCCTTAATTACGAGTGTATGCTTAACGCTTCCACTTCTCAACACGAAGATCTCTAAATTCCTAGGAAGAAAAGGTTGGCGATAGCCGGGCTTAACTAATCTTTCAAGAACACGTGATGCCTCTTCGAGGAAATCCTGAGCGCCTCTATAGCCGTATTCATTGAGCGCCTCTTCTCCAGCTTCTTCCAAGCCTAGCTCGGGAGGATTAGGCGAGATGAATAAGGCTCTACTGAAAACGTCTGAAGTCGGCTCGCCGACCGCGCCGTTGACGGTCTCAACCACCGTGTCTATTATAAGCGACCCTCTTCCTCTGAAATAGTAGCCTATGTGCTCGTCACCTTGGAATATCTTGGCTACAAGCCCCTTTTCGAAGGCCAGGCTACATATTTCATGCTTGACCAGGTCAGCGGCGGACTTCAGCACATACGGCTTATCGCCGACTTTAAGCATCATGCCTCTACACCTCCGGTAAACAAGACGGTTCTAACGGCTAACCGGCTAGTAGTAATCAGACGCCTCATCCTCTTCGCCCTCTAACAGCTGTAGAAGCCGTGTCAGGGTTTTCAGGACGAGACGGCCGCGTATGGTTATAAGGTAGCGGCCTCTCACGGCCTCCTGCACCACTAGGCCAGCCTCCTTAAGCTGGTCGAGATGGTTTGAAAGCGTGCTGGGCGATATCCCCTGGACGGCCTCCTCCAGCTCACTTAGGTATTTGCCGCCGCGGCTCAGGGCTTTAAGTATCTTAAGCCTGTTCTCGTTGGCTAGTGCCCCGAGCAGCTCAGCCGCTCTGGCCTCGTCGAAATCTGGTTTAGGCTCACCCCTTATCTTTCTACCACTTATAATCACGCCTTTAGGACCGACTATCACTGATCTTCTAAGCTCGCTTCTCAGACCTTCAAGCAGGTCTTCCATTAGGTCCCCTAGTGTTTTCTCGATGGATATTATGTAGGATCTTGGGGTTCGAAACGGCCGTTCTCTGCTTTCCCTGAGCTCCTCCCTGAGCTCCTTGAGCTCTCTACGTAGCTCCTCATATTCTTTACGTAATTCCTCGTACTTTCTTTGCATCTCATCATAATCTTTTTTACGTTCTCCGTAAAGCTCCTCGTTGTTTCTCCTGAGACTTTCGCCTATCATAAGACTCGCGCCAAATTAAATTCTATTTTTATCAAATAAATTTTGACTAAACTAGTATTTAAACCTTGCCACCGCCTAAGCTTAAACGCTGTTAAGACCTTGTAAACCTAGACTCCTGGATTAGCTCCCTGTTTAAACCAGCCAAGAATTCCTGGAAGAGGTTATGGAAAATGAAGGCCGGAAGGATTATCTCCGGAGGATGCACTTCTCCAGGTTTCACTGGCCATATATTTTCACGGTGGTCTGACAACATGTTTAAAATCTCGGTGTGGATTTATTATGCTGGGTTATGTTAAGGCTTGAGTGGAGTAGGGGCACGCTTCTGCTCAGAGGCGGTAGACCGCCTCCAGGGGCGACCGCCCTGTTTAAATATGATGGGAGGATAGGGGCTTACAGGTGTCTTGCTCTTTACTACCGTAGAGTAGTTGAGGCGCTGCATAGCTCAGGCTTGGAGTTCGTGGACGACGTTATCCATGCCCCCGGGTGCAGGTTAAGGGTTTCACAGAGTCTCAGGCTTAGGGATTACCAGCGGGAGGCTCTTGAGAAGTGGCTTAGAGACAGGTGGGGAGTTGTAGTGCTTCCCACGGGGGCTGGCAAGACGCATGTAGGGCTCGCGGCGATGGCTGAGATCGGTAGGGCGTCGCTGGTGGTTGTGCCGACTCTCGAGCTGATGGATCAGTGGGCGAGCCGGATAGCTAGGTTTTTAGGGGTTGAGCCTGGACGGTTCGGCGGGGGTAAGCGGGAAGTGGGCTGTATTACTGTTACGACGTATGATTCCGCGTATTTGAACGTTGAGATTCTGGGTGATAAGTTCTGGCTTGTGGTTTTTGATGAGGTACACCATCTGCCTAGCCAGGGTTACAGGCAGATAGCCGAGCTTATGGCTGCTCCTTGGCGGCTTGGTTTAACGGCGACTCCTGAGCGGGAGGATGGGCTTCACGTGGACCTGCCCTACTTGGTTGGGCCGGTGGTTTACAGGGCTTCGCCAAGAGAGTTTGCTGGCCGCTGGCTGGCTGATTTCGATGTGAAGAGGGTCTACGTGGACATGTCGGAGGGGGAGAAGGGGGAGTATAGGGCTCTTATAGGCAAGTATAGGAGGTATCTGGAGCAGCGAGGTATCAGGTTTCGAGGGCCTGAGGGGTTTGAGCGGCTTATAGCTTTGAGTGTGCGGGATCCTGGGGCTAGGGAGGCTCTAGTGGCCTGGCATAGGGCTAGGCGTATTGCTCTTCACGCCTCCACCAAGCTTGATGTGTTAAAAGGGATTCTTGAGAGGCATAGGGGAGATAAGGTGATCATATTCACCGAGCATAGCGACGTGGTGAGGAGGATTTCAGCCGGACTTCTGATCCCGGAGATAACGTATAGGACAACGGAGGAAGAGCGTAGAAGAGTGCTTGAAATGTTTAGGAGGGGGGAGGTCAGGGCCTTGGTGACCAGCAAGGTGTTGGAGGAGGGGGTAGATGTGCCGGACGCTAATGTGGCGATTATCTTAAGCGGGACAGGGAGCAGAAGGGAGTTTATCCAGAGGCTTGGCCGGATACTTAGGCCTAAGAAGGGGGGCAGAGCCGTCCTCTACGAGGTGGTCACCAGGGGGACGAGCGAGATATTCGCCGCGAGGCGGCGGAGGAGGGGGCTGGACTAATGTTCCCGTCGAACCTGCTTGTTGTCAGGGTTTGGCGTGGCCGTGTTAGGCCGCTTCTCCTTAAGCCGTCCGGAATAGTGTTGGCGTTGGCTGAGGGGGTGTTAGACCTGTTACGCGGCGGCGTCGGGCGTACGCTGGAGGAGGCTCTCGATGGGCTGGATGAGTTGGAGGAGGCGGCGCTGGGCGCTGGGCTCGACATGCGGGTTGTTAGGGCGATGGCGCATTTAGCGTCTAGGATGACGGCTGTGGAGCCTGTGAAGCACAAGGTTGACCCTGTTAAGGCCAGGCTGGAGGTCTTTAGGTCGGCTGCCGCTGTTCTAGGGGGCTGGGCCTTGTCGGAGGAGGAGCGGCGAACTGTCCTGGAGCGGGTTGCATTTAGGCTGGGCTGCAGCGTGGACGACTTAGAGGAGGTTCTTTGGCGGCCTGAGGAGGAGATTGTTAAGAGGCCGCCTGCGATAGACGGGGCTGGGCTTGTCAGAAGGTATAATTTATCGGCTGTGCAGACGATGTTGTTTAGGGCGCAGAGACTGGTGGTTGATGTTAGAACAACCGGTCTTAAAGCTAAGAGGCTGTTGTGGACGGTTAAGCGGATGGGGCTTCTCTACGTGGCCGATGATACTGGCTGGGGGATTAGGCTAACTGTGGATGGCCCAGCCTCTCTGCTGAAGCAGACGCGGAGATATGGGACGAGGCTGGCGAAACTTATCCCGTATATCATAGCTATGGAGAGGTGGAGGATAAGGGCTGACATTCTCGGAAAGCGTAGGAGCTTGTTCTTCACACTTGATGATTCGAGCAGGGATCTGTTCCCGGATCTTCTACCTGAGGTTGAAGAGGTGTTTGACAGCGAGGTTGAGAGGGAGTTTTACAAGAGCCTGGTTAAGACCGGGCCGTGGAGGGTCGTCCGGGAGCCTGAGCCCCTTGTCGTGGATGGAAGGATTATGGTTCCCGATTTCCTGGTTGAATACGGGGGAAAGAAAGTTTATATCGAGATAGTCGGCTTCTGGACAAGAGAATATCTAGAGAGGAAGCTGGCTAAGCTTTCTAAACTTAAGGATGTGGGAATGATAGTTGCTGTCGACAGGAGGCTGGCCTGCTCCTCGTTCAAGGATCTGCCTCACAGCGTTGTAGTGTTTAACGGCAGATTGCGGGGCGTGGACGTCTACCCTGTTCTCAAGGAGGCTCTGGGGTCTCCCGGGATTTCAAGAGGGGAGGAGGTGAGCAGGGAGGAGGCTGAACAATTACTTGAGGGGCTTCCGGATCTGGACGGGGTTAGCCTGGCGGAGGCTGTCAAGTTCTTAGCCAGTCGGGGTGTGAGCGAGGATAGGGTTGTACGTGTGCTCGAGGCGGCTGGCTACAGGATACAGTGGCTGGGTTTAGATCCCCGTAGCTGTGTCGTAAAAAGAATGGATTAGCTTTAGCTAGCCTTAGAGTCGCTATCCGGTGAAGAGAGGGTAGAGCGGCTTGATAAGCCATATGTGACATTGTCTCAGAGCCTTTTGTAAAATTAGAAGAGATCCCCTCGGGGGTTAGCGGTAAGGAACTTCTTATACGTAGTGAAATGGTGCTGGGAGGCTGTTGAACTGGCTTTAAGGAGCCGCCTAAATAACACGTTGTAGGTGTTCTATAGGGTTTCCAGCCTGGCTAATTTTCCGTCTGACCGCCTCAACCGCTACTCTACTTAATCTCCCCTCTTCCTGGTCCAGGTTATGACATCTTTGGTTTTACCTAATGTACTGTGAGGAGAAACAAGCTCTAAGAAAGTTAATAACTGGATAAAGCATCTGTTTACCGGGGTGCTGAAGTTGAGAACCCCTAGACTCAGCTATCGTGAAAACTATCTGCGCGACGCTAGCTTCCAATACCCTGAATATATTCCCTGCAGAATCGGGATAGCCTGGCCCATCTGGAATACGTACAGGGAGAAGGTGGAGAGGGTTGTCGCTAGACATCCGCTCATCTTCAGAGGGTTTAAACCGGGCTCCATCAAATACGGTGAGAAGCCGGGCATCTTAAGGTCTAACGAGACCCGTTACGATGCTTTCGGCTGCCTATGGGCTTTCCCGATAAGAGGGCTGCAGGGCATAGTTGTTAAACACCCGCTTGAGAACTGGGATCAATTCAGAGACTTTGAGCTGCCGGATCCGGACGCCGGAATACCTGGGGAGAGCGGCGGCATGACGCCTTGGGAGACCATATATGAGAGGATGGAGAAGGCTAAGGAGGAAGGTGAGCTGGTAGTGGCCGGTATGCCACACGGCTTTTTCTTCCAGAGGCTCTACTATCTTAGGGGGTTCCACAACTTGTTGATGGACTTCGTCAGGAGGCCGCCGGAGATATATGACCTGGTGGAGATGCTCGCCGAGTACAACCTTGAACTTGTGGAACGGCTTTTAAGGTTTAAAGGGATAGACGTGTTCTCGTTTGGTGATGATCTTGGGTGCCAGGATAGAATGCCTGTGAGCCCGGCCGTGTTCAGGGAGTTCATCTTCCCAGCCTACAAGAAGATATTTGGACGAATAAGGTCTGCCGGGATACATATCCGGCTTCATAGCGACGGTCATGTTGTTGAGGTTTTGGATCAGATTATTGAGTCCGGCGTCACGATAGTCAATGTTCAGGATAGGGTTAACGGCCTCGACAATATTGCCAGGATGTGTAGGGGGAGGGTCTGCGTAGACCTGGACATAGACAGGCAGAAGCTAATGCCCTACGGAACACCTGAACAGATAAGGCGACACGTAAAAACAGCAGTAGAGAAAATAGCAACTAAAAAGGGAGGACTAATGTTCATAGCGGATCTGTATCCGCCGACACCCCCTGAGAATATTGAAGCCTTATGCCAGGCGTTCGAAGAATACATGTGGCTTAACTAGCTTTTAAAGCTACATGAGAAAAGGCTTTTGTAACCCTGTTGCGAATGATTTCTGAATTTTAGGCTTGCCTCAAAAAGAGATATTAACTTTACCGTCTTCTCTATGCAAGGTGTGACGCAATGGTTGAGAACAGAGAGGCTGTGGAGAAGGCAAGGCTTGGTTTTAGAAACATAGTGGCTCTCGGCCTGGTCAGCATGTTCACCGACGCCTCCTCGGAGATGATATTTGGACTACTACCCCTCTTTATAGTTAAGGAGCTTGGCAGCTCCACAGCTGTTCTTGGAGTTATAGACGGTGTAGCTGAGCTCGCAAACTATTTCCTTAGAATATTCTCAGGCTTTATATCCGACATCATAGGGCGGAGGAAACTCCTAATATTTGCTGGCTACGCTATATCCAATGTCGCTAAACCCCTGTTCTCCCTGGCTCAAAGCTGGCTTGACGTGCTCACCATACGGATAGTGGACAGGCTTGGGAAGGGTGTAAGGACGGCGCCCAGAGATGCCCTTATAAGCGAGTCGGTACGGCTGGGCAGGGTTGGCACAGCCTTCGGGATCCATAGGACGTTAGATCAGATAGGCGCCATATTAGGGCCAGCCCTAGCCTTCCTACTGTTACCGTTAGTCGGCTACAGAGGGGTGTTCGCCGTCTCCTTTATACCCGGTTTAATGGCGCTTCTGGTTCTCCTGGTCATGGTTAGGGAGCCGCATGGCAGAGCTGTTTCAGCTGTCAAAGTGCTCAGACAGGTCGGGAAGGCTGTGACTGGAGGCTTCATCAGGGCAGTAACGCCGATAGCCATATTCTCGCTCGGCGTATACAGCTTCTCCTTCGTCTTGGTCAAAGGAAGTAACCTCGGTGTCCCCGACGCCTTCATACCGCTACTTTACGCGCTGATAAACGTGACACACACCTTAACCGGGATACCGGCTGGCGTGTTATCAGACAGAATAGGTAAGGAGAAGACCCTCTTAATAGGCTACTTTGCCTTCCTGCTCGTAAGCGTCTTCTCAATCATGGCCTATGGAAACCCTGTTTACGCCGCCGTGATAGCCTTGATATACGGCGTATACGCCGGTATAGCGGAGACGGTTCAGCGAGCACTAGTGGCTAAATATGCTCCGGCAACCATAAAGGGCGCCGCCTACAGCCTCTACTACCTCGTCATAGGCGTCTGCCTACTCGTATCAAACATAGTTTTCGGCGTGCTATGGGATGTTTACGGGCCGGGAACAGCCTTCACCTACAGCTCGGTAACGGCGGCTATCGCTATGATAGCCACAGTAATCCTCCTTAAAAGTGGTGAGTGAAGCCCTCTGCTTTTTATTAAAATATTTAAGGATTAAGGAAGCCCAAAGTTTTTTGGAGGCGCCGAAAATGAGAGTCACAAGCATATCCTTTACACCCGACCTGTCCAAGGCATACATATACGTTGAAAACACCGGTGTTCACCCTCTAAAGATATCGAGAATCCTCTTAAACGGCGAAGACGCAGCATCAGTCTCAGAGGTTAAGGGAGAAAACCTTGGGCCGAAGGACAAGACCGTGATTATAACTAGGCCTGAAAACGGGTTTAGACGGGGAGAAGAGGTAGAGATTAGGATCGAGGCGGGAAAAACGATGGCTGAAGCCAGGATAAGAGCCTTCCCAGCCGTTTTCCCCGTCGGAATATACGGGGGACATGGCGTGCTAGCTGACAGAGCGTCAGCCATGGAGGCCATAGAGATGGGGCTGGATACGCTTGTAGCCGGGGTCGGACAACTCGACGCTGCCCACAAGTATGGGTTTAGAGTGATCGCCTATGCCCCGAGGGTTAAGGGGTCAGTTGACATAAACCTTGAGACCATAAGAAAGTACGTAGACCACCCCGCGATGCTGGCCTGGTATGTGATCGACGAACCGGACATATGGGAGGTTAGAGGCTCAGTCCCTGAGGGGTGGACGGCAAGGTGGACAAGCGAGATAAAGCGTGTAGATAAACGCAACCCTACATATATTGTTCTTTGCAATCCTAGGATATTTGAGCGGTTCGCCAAGATACCGGACGTGCTAGCCATAGATCCTTACCCGGTCTCTCGCTCACCGCTCAGGTACGTGGCCTATATGGCGGATAGAGCCGTAACGGCGGCCTCTCCCTCCCCCGTATGGATGATCCCTCAAGCCTTTAGGCATGGTAGGCCGAGCAGGAGAGGGCATTGGGGCTGGAACAGGTTCCCTGCACCCGACGAGGAGAGAGTCATGGTTTTCATGGGTTTGGCCCATGGGCTTAAAGGCGTGATCTACTTCATATACAGCTCCTTTGTCGATAACCCGAACGATCCGGTTGAGGGCGTGTCTTCAACACATATAGACGCTATAATGCTGAGGAGGGCTATAGCCCGGATGTCAGGCGAGCTACATGCCCTAGGCCCGCTGATAGCGACAGCCGACGTGTTCACCGAGACCGACTCCGGAAACGCATGGTCTCGCACGGGCTCTGTAGAGGTGGGGTCGCTGCTGTCTGGAGATAAGGCGATGATACTTGTCGCCGTCAACCACAACTATGTAAGTACGCCAGAAGGCTTCAAGATAACACCGGCTGAGGACGTGGTTGTCGAGGCCCGTGTCCCCGAATGGTTCGAGGTTAAAGACATATTCTCAGTGACGCAGCAGGGTTTAAAAGACGTAAAGGCTGAAACGAAGGGTAGGAGGATAAGGCTTACTTTACCTGAGATAAGGGCTGCGGCTACCATCGTAGTGGCGGGAGATGATCAGCTACGGGGCATGGTGGAGGAGGAATGGAATGTCTGGAGAAGGTACTGAGGTTGATAATATGGCGAGGG
>CAYSTQ010000057.1:8203-9041 GCA_964433855.1 uncultured Thermoproteales archaeon | reverse complement strand
TTCAACACGTTCCCCAAAGTAAGACTTTATACGTCTAACGGTTTCTATGCCTATTAGCGGCAAACTAACAAGCTTATCAACCGATACCTTTCTTAAATCATCAAGAGTTTTCAAACCGTGTGTATAAAGTATTCTGGCTCTAACTCTTCCAATGCCGCTAATCCTAACTAAGTCAAGTAATTCTTCTTTTACCCCATGTTTAACACGATGTCTAAGTATTTTCAGCTTTGTAACATGCTTATATAATCCTTCAATAGTCGCTAGTTCGCCTGCCGCATAAATAAGCCATTCCGCAGTCTGAGTAATCGAGTAAATATCGCCAGGCCCCACCTCGAACTCCTCAACTAATTTATCCTCAGGCACCTCATTTATCCAGTCATAAAGCATTTTTGCTGTTTTAATAGTGGATAAAAAGAATCCAAACTCCTCGTCATCCAATACTGTAAACGGCTCGATCAGCAATTCATCAAATATCTCCTCGGCATAAACTGTATATTTTTCCCGTTCCCCCCGTCTTAAATATAACTTAGGCATGTCAGGTGTACAGGTAATCAAATGAAGATATGCTAATTCAGAACCTTTGTCTTTATTATAAAGCCCCTCTAAAATCACTTTGGCGGAATATGGATCTATGTAAAGCTGAGAGACGCGTACACCTAATGGAGTTGCATAAAGCCGTTCTCCCTCTGTTGCCAGCATCTTGTTTCTATGCAAGAAATTTAATACGCGTTTAATCAGCGAATTAATACCGTATCTCTTAAACTGGTATCCGAAGAACGTCATGTCAATTAGCTTCATAACCTCGCTTTCTGGAAGATCATCAAAGAGTCTCTCTGGA
>CAYSTQ010000057.1:0-8193 GCA_964433855.1 uncultured Thermoproteales archaeon | reverse complement strand
CGTGTCAATTAGCTTCATAACCGCGTCTACTTTGCTAGCATATCCGGAAGCTATAGAAGCAAGTATATGCGTCCTAAGGGCGGGTTCGGAAGCAAGCTTAGAAACTATGCGTTCAGGCTCTGCCTTAATATATTCCTCCATAAGTAATTCAACTTCACTTTGCTTATTAGCGATAAGTACGCTTTCTCCATATCTATCATATTTAGGCCGCCCTGCCCTACCAGCCATTTGTTTATATTCTAATACAGGTATCGGCTCGTTGAAACCTAACTCCGCATTATATCTTCTATAAGAAGCAAAAATAACCCTGCGAGCTGGCAGATTAACGCCAGCAGCTAAGGTCGGTGTAGCGGTAATAGCTTTTAATACTGTAGCTCGAAATGAATCCTCAATAATTTTTCTAACACTATATTGTAGTCCAGCGTGATGAAAAGCAACGCCTGATTTTATAAGCGTAGCCAATAACCTTGTGATCTTATCATTTCCCAAAGTAGAAATAGTACTAGAGATCTCCCTTAATTTTCTCCGCTCGTTAATAGTTAGCGTTCTATTAACAACATTCACTAATTTTTTAGCTAATGAGACAGCGTTGTTCCTAGTGTTAGAGAAAATTATTGTTTGTCCCCCTTCACTAATTGACTGGAGTACGAGGTCTGGTATAGATCCGTATCGTTTATTTACTGAGCGGATGGATCCATCACCAAAAAATATTTCCCCGTCATAATAAACCCCCTCTTTAAGGATGACTGGTCGCCACTCTGACTGGACAAGTTTAGCGTTAAGCCATTCAGCAACTTCTTTAGCGTTACTTATCGTAGCGCTGAGTGCTAAAGCCTGGTAATCTTTGCAAATCTTTCTTAGATAAGCAACCACCATTTCCAGCGTAGGACCCCTTCTGTTGCTATGAACCAGATGTATTTCGTCAAAAACCACTGTTGAGATGTCGTTAAGCCAGTGTGAACGGTGTCTTAAAAGACTGTCAGCCTTTTCATTCGTAGTTATAATAATGTCGTAATTGTCAAGCCATGGGTCTGACGAATCATAATCTCCCGTGGATAAGGCTATCTTAAGCCCCAGTTCTCTGTACTTTAAAAAATCATTATATTTCTCAGATGCTAAAGCCCTAAGAGGTACTAGGTATAAAGCCTTTCCACCGGTCTCAAGAACTCTTTTAATGATTGTGAGTTCAGCAATCAGCGTCTTGCCAGAGGCTGTTGGCGCGCTGACAACTAGATTCTCTCCTTTAAGCAATCCTGCTTTAACAGCAAGTTCCTGAGGAGGATATAGTGTGTGATAACCATATTTCAACATTATTTTTTTCTGGACGTCGGGAATATCTAGCGACTCTATCAACAAGATGCTAAATCAACCTCGTTACTCATGTTTTCTTCACATAGCCTGGCCGGGGTTCAAATATTTCTCCTTCCTTTCTTAAATGCTGCAAAGCTTTTTCAACGAACTCTTTATCAAGCCCTTGTGAAGCAGCTCTATCTAATAATTCCTGAACTTTAACCATGCCATTAGAGCTCTCCTTTTCCAGCTCTCTTAAAATATCTATTAATTTAATCAGTTTCTCACGCTGAGACATAGGTTTACCAGTCATTACAATATCTATGTCTATCGACTTAGTCTCAGTGTCCAATCCAACGCCCTGAAGGAAACACATCATCAGTCTTATGGCCGCCTCTGCATCCTCCTCGGTCACGATGGTTTTTAAAGCCATCTTAGCGTGAGCCTCAGCTAGCCTTATCAAGGCCTCTAACTGTCTCGGAGTTATCGCTATCGGCGAATTAGGATCTTCGCCTCGCGCCCTCATCTCAGTGTAGAAATCTATAATTTTCTGCTTAGCTTCTTCCGACAATCTAGGGTGAATATATCTTCTAGCATATGCAACATACTTCTTAAGTAACTCAGGTGGTATAAGATTTCTGAATTTCTCTGAGTAATCACCGCTATGAAGACCTACGACATGTTCTGCTAAGCTTCTATCGCTTTCAGCATCGGGAACATCAGTTATTACAAATATTAAGTCGAACCTAGAAAGTATTGTTACAGGAAGATCTATATTCTCAGCTATAGTTCTCTGTCGTATGTATCTACCAAACGCTGGGTTGGCTGCGGCTAATACTGAAGCCCTAGCATTTAAGGTGGCTACAATGCCTGCTTTAGCTATGCTTATAGTCTGCTGTTCCATCGCCTCATGAATGCTAACTCTATCCCTAGGATCCATTTTATCAAACTCGTCAATGCAAGCAACTCCTCCATCGGTAAGAACAAGTGCCCCGGCTTCGAGATAAAATTCACCTGTCCGTCTCTCTCGTACAACCGCCGCTGTAAGTCCGGCAGCCGTTGAACCTTTACCCGTAGTGTAAACAGCTCGTGGAGCTATAGTGGCAACGTATCTAAGTATCTGAGACTTTCCGGTACCTGGATCGCCTACCAGCAAGACGTGTATATCACCACGGGTTCTAACCCCATCCGGGAATATTTTCGGCTCGCCGCCAAATAATAAACATGCCACAGCCTCCTTTATCTCTCTGTACCCATGTATTGATGGTGCTATAGAGGAAATAATACGGTCCCTTATGTCAGGTAGTTTAGCTAGCTCTAATATTCTCTTTTCGTCCTCTACTGTTATCTCGACATCGTAGGTCTCTTTACTCATTACATCTATATAATTAGCCTCTACAAAAGTTTTAAAGATAGGAGGGCCTTCTCTATTCGAAGATCGTTCAGGCTCTACTGATAGAATTCCTGTTATAATCGCTCTATCGCCTGGTCTGGCTACATCAACAAGATCCTCCGTTACAATAATCTCTATCGATCTAGGAAGCTGGCCGGGAGGCAATTCATCTGGGCGTTCCTGCAAAATCATTTTTTGCCAATCAATAAACTTACATTTTTCTATTTTTAAATCAAACGTGCTTCGTTTTTTACCCTCCTCTCTAGAACATACCGGACATATTTTAGGCGCCGTGACGCCCTTTCCAGTTTGTGGAACGATGACCTCTTCTCCACATTCAGTACATTGAAAAACGGCTTCTATTAGTTGCTGCTTAACAGGTGATATTCTGGTCACTATACCATCTAAAGCTATTAATCTATTAATATGAACTGCTCTGACCTTTCTTAAAGGCACGATTTCCGGAAGACCTTTGAACCTAGCTATAAAATGGCCAACCGAAGCCGCGTATTCCGGGTTTTCTACTTTCATGACATCCAATATAGCCTTAGAGGCTTCAGGGATGAGGTATCTAGGTCTCTCCACAATTAGCGAGGCTAACTCAGCATCGAGAGCTAGTATATCTTCAAAGTCTATCACCAGTGATATTGAATTGGTGGCCGCCATCCGCCCTATTCTATCCCTATACTTATATTCACCAGTAGATGCCTGAAATGTCTTAAAGAAATCTATAAATTTTTGCCGTGGATCTAATGTGGCTTCAGTTATCTCAGTCATTATTATCTGCCTCCACAAACGTTTTCATAGACTCAATCCAGGAGCCTACTAACTGGCAAAGCTTAATGTAGAGTTCACGTTCCTCTGGAGTAAGCAAGTCTAGAATTTTCCTTGAGGGTGTCGGATCCGCATACACTATTTTAAGCAGCTTGTTTAATCGGCATTTAGCTATATCCATGGCAGTTGCTTTAACTATTTGCAGTCTTCTTAGGCCAGCCACCCCTAGATCTCCCTTAGATATCTGTTCACTTATGGTCTTTACGAGTCTAGCGACTTCCAAATAGAAATCCGGTCTAAGTTTAGTAAGTTCATCGCTTCTTAGCTCGATCCACGCAGTTTTATTGATCTCGGAAAGAGTTAACGTATCCTCCTCTGAAAGAATAGCTATTCCCCTACTTACTAATAGATCAGCTAATGGCCGTGGGACTCGTACCTTATCACCTTTCTGAATTCTTGGAAGTTTAAAACTCATGAAGGATAAGCCGGAAGACACGTTTTTAGAGAAAACTACTGTAACATAGGTGCTTGCAAATATTGCGTTTTTCAACTCGTTATTTTTCACAGCCATCCACAACCCCTTCTACAAAACAGTATATTTTTCAAGTACTACAAGACAAATATCATCTATCACGGTGATTACCATGGGATATCTTCTGATCTTTCCTAGATGATTTAGTTGTGATACTTTAAATAAAAGTCATTGTCACAGAGCGATGAGAAAGTATTCAGGAGTATTATCTAGGCGATATCCTTCTGGCTTCCCTTTCTGTCTCCTTAAGCATTAAGATATCTCCGATTCTAACAGGACCCTTGACGTTCCTAGTTAGTATCCGCCCTTTGTCTCGGCCTTCAAGTACCCTACACCTAACCTGAGTTACTTCACCGCAGACACCTGTCCGGCCTATTATCTGTACTACTTCAGCAGGCACCGGTTGTTCTTCCTCAAGCGCTCTAGCAGCAGTTCTAGGGCTCATGAACGATCACGCTGGAAAAACATGTAATGGGAAGATATATTGTTTTCCTTCGAAACAGAAACGCTTCACGAGGAAGCTCCTGATTTAACTTTTATTTCAGCAACTTTCTTAATTATTTCATCCACTAAATCTGTTGCTTCTCCCGCCTCTAGTATACAGGCAGCGGCTGCTGCGACCTCTATGCCAGCAGCTTTACCCAGCCGTGCTTTAGATGGAACATATATGTAGGCTATTTTCTTCTCTTCGCATAGAAGCGGAAGGTGAGCTACTATTTCAGGAGGGTCAACATCCTCCGCTATGAGCACGAGCTTAGCCAACCCGCGCTCCACAGCTTTAGTAGTCTCATTTGTACCCTTTTTTATCTTACCGGTTTCTCGGGCTCTTGAAAGAGCCTCGTAGGCTTTTTCTGAAAGTTCCTGAGGAACCTCAAACCTGACATAAAATGGTTTTGACATATTTCACTCCCTCTAGGTCATTGCTCATTCTAGCTAGACACAAGACATCACTTTAATTTAAACTTTCTGCCTAAAATTTATATTCAGCCAAGAAAGCTACCTGACAGAGGTGTAGGACATGCCGAGAGTATATAATTGTTCATTTTGCGGCAGGGCGATAGCTCCAGGAACAGGAATGATACATGTTAAAAACGACGGTACGATACTTAGGTTCTGCTCACGGAAATGCAGAGTAAGCATGCTTGAAATGGGTCGGGATCCCCGAAAAGTTACCTGGGTTAGAAAATCATCTAAATAGGACTAAGATATAAGAGTTGAATGTTCAATACTGAATAATTGCTCATCACTAAATGAGGGATTAGATTTGTCAAGTCCTAAACTTCGATCACCCATAGTCGTCGTCTTAGGACATGTTGACGTTGGCAAAACAGCTCTTCTCGATAAAATACGTGGTACAGCTGTGATGATGAGAGAGCCAGGTACGATGACCCAGCATATAGGGGCATCCTTTCTACCGTGGAGCGCGCTCGAAAAAATAAGCGAAGCTCTCTCCGCGCCAATAGCTAAAAAGGTCAAAATACCCGGCCTACTAGTTATAGATACTCCGGGGCACGAAGCATTTGCTAATCTTAGACGCCGTGGAGGAAGTATAGCCGATATAGCAATACTGGTGATAGATATAACTGAGGGATTTCAGAGGCAAACCTACGAAGCGGTCGAAATACTTAGAATGCGTAAAACACCATTTCTCGTTGCAGCAAACAAAATAGATAAAATACCTGGGTGGAGTCCTCATCCAGGGGAGCCTTTCCTTTCATCATATAAGAAGCAGGATCCGCTAGTTATAGGGAGATTTGAAGAATTAATATATAATCTTATTAATGAATTTAACAAACTAGGATTTAAAGCCGATCGTTACGATAGAATATCTGATTTCTCAAAAGTCGTAGCAATAATACCTACAAGCGCTGTAACCGGTGAAGGGATACCGGAACTCCTCCTTGTTCTAGCTGGATTGACCCAAAGATATATGGCAACAAAGCTGGTAACTAGTGAGGGACCAGGTAAAGGAGTTGTGCTTGAAGTTAAGGAGGAGAAAGGCCTTGGAACAACAATAGACGTTATACTGTACGACGGGGTAATACGTAAAGGCGATACAATAGTGGTTGGAGCAATAAGGGAACCAATAATAACTAAAGTAAAAGCCCTTCTTATGCCGAAACCTTTGGACGAAATGCGGTCTCCCGAGGATAAATTTTTCCAAGTTGGCGAGGTCACGGCAGCGGCCGGTGTGAAAATAGTAGCTCCAGGGCTCGAGGATGCTTTAGCGGGAGCTCCGGTAATGGTTGTCGTAGGTGATGTAAAAAGTGTGGTAGAGCATGTGAAAGAAGAAGTTTCGACTGTACGAAGGGCTACGCAGCGAGTAGGTGTAGTAGTTAAAGCTGATACCTTAGGTACGCTTGAAGCGTTAACAGAATATTTAGAGCGTCAGGGAATACCTGTCAGATATGCGGACATAGGGCCCGTGGCTAAACGTGATGTAATCGAGGCATCGATAGTTAAAAGTGAGGATAGGTTTTATGGGGCTATACTCGGATTTAACGTTAAAGTTATGGAGGAGGCAGCGGTTGAAGCCAGGAAATATGATATAAAAATATTTACAAATAATATTATATATAAATTAATAGAGGACTATCTCGATTGGGTGAAGGCGGAAAAGGAGGCTGAGAAACGGGCCACTCTATCCAAGCTGATACTGCCTGGGGTAGTGAAAATACTTCCTGGATACGTTTTCCGTAGAAGCAATCCAGCTATAGTGGGAGTAGAAGTACTAATTGGCCGTATAAAAAGCGGCGTCCCCTTAGCCACTGAAGACGGCAAGAGGATAGGTGAAATAATGCAGATACAGGAACATGGCAAGCCTATAAAGGAGGCAACCGCGGGGAAGGCAGTTGCCATATCCATTAGAGGAAATGTGACGATAGGAAGACAGGTTAAAGAAGGTGATAAATTATATGTAGATGTTCCATTAGAACATATTTCAATATTGTTAGAAAAATTTGCTCAAGAATTGGATCAGGATGAAATCAGTGTACTTAAAGAATTATGGCTTAAAAAAATGCGTCAAATATATGGAACATAGTATTTTCATAATCACTTAATGTTAAAATAAAAAGAGTTAGAGCCGAAGGCTAGCTATAATTTGCTACGGAATTTAAGTTGAAGGTAGTAAAACCTATTAATACGCCGCTGCTCTCAGAGACTAGCATAAAAGGTGGTAGAAATGCCGGAATTCAAAGTGGTAGTTTCAGACCCTAAAACAGGAACCGCTAAACAAGTAGAAGTAAAAGGGCCTCAGGCTAACGCTTTCTTAGGGCTTAAAATTGGTGACATTATAGATGGCGGACTTGTGGGGATGCCAGGTGTTAAACTGAAAATCACTGGAGGGTCTGGGCGAGCTGGAGAGCCCATGAGACCTGATTTACAAGGGGGAGGCAAAAGAAGATTGTTACTTTCAGGCCCTCCTGGATTTCATCCGCCCAGTAAGGGGATGAGAAAAAGAAAGCTTGTTAGAGGCAATGTTATTACAGAGGATATTGTACAGATAAACACGAAAATTCTCCATGAGTAAGAGGAGGGGTGCATGACGGACGCTGTGAAGGAAGAAGTTGATAAATGGGAGAATATAAGGAAAAATCAGCCGCTGATAAACATAGGAACAGCTGGGCATGTAGACCACGGCAAAACCACCCTTTTAGAAGCGCTAACCGGTATATGGGCTGCAAGGCACTCGGAAGAGCTTAAAAGAGGCATTACCCTTAAACTAGGTTATGCTGAAACGGCGGTTTTTAAATGTCCTAACTGCCCCCCTCCTCAATGCTATTATACTGAAGCGTTAGCTCCAGAAGGCAGATGTAAACACTGCGGCGCCGAACTTGAGTTTGTCAGAAGACTATCTTTCGTTGATGTGCCCGGACACGAAATGCTAATGGCGGTGATGTTAGCTGGAGCCACCATGATGGATGGCGTTGTAATGGTGATTGACGCATCTATGCCCTGTCCTCAGCCCCAAACTAGAGAGCATTTCATGGCGCTAACCATAATCGGCGTTAGAAACATGATAGTAATACAAAATAAAATAGATCTAGTTTCAAAAGAAAAAATACTGGAAAACTATAGACAGATTAAGGAATTCTTCTCCGGAACCTGGGCTGAGAATGCCCCAATAATCCCAGTCTCAGCACTTCACAAAGCCAATATAGACGTAGTCATAGAAGCCATAGAAAAACGAATGCCGGATCCT
>CAYSTQ010000056.1:0-9136 GCA_964433855.1 uncultured Thermoproteales archaeon | reverse complement strand
TTGAGGAGAAGTATGGTCCCTGCGTGGTTCAGGCAAACGCCGTGTTTAAGACTTTTAGGGGGCTGGATGAGCTCAGGCTGTTTGCTGGTAGAATTGCGGAGATGGACGGGGGTGGGGACGGGGGTAAGGGCGTGGTTGTCGCTGCTATGTGGTGTGGGATGGGGCTGACGCTGGTGCCTGTTGAGATAGCTCGTCGCGTTAGGTTTGACGAGGATCTGGGGTTTATGGAGGATAAGCTTTACGGCTACTGGGTTTGGAGGAGCGGGTACGGGGTTTTCCTGCTGGATGGCTCTGCTTTCGCGTATGACGTGAATCTGTACAGGCGGACTGACATATACGCGCGTATGAGCGTTAGGGAGTATCTCCGTAAACCGTTTAAGAAGATGTTCGCCGTAGCCTATGCGCATTATTCGGGGAGCTTACTGCGGTCTATGCTTAAATTCCTGGGGATGAAAACCGGTAGGAGGGCTGTGTTCCACTCCTCGAATTTGTTAATGCTGCTTTTTGGGCTTGCCGTGTCCGTTTCCGCTGCGGCTCCGGGGCTGGCGCTGACGGCTTTAAGCATGGCGGCGGCTCTGCTGTATCTCGTGAGGCTGCGTTTAAGCAAGTGTGAAAGTATGCGTCAGGCCTGTGAATGCTTCCTTAAGTTCAGCGTTTTCGGTCTTTACATCGTGTTAGCAGTTATGTTTATGCTTCCGAGGCATAGGAAGGACTTTGAAAAGGCTTACAGCAGGGTTCTCGAGTACGGGAGGCGAGGCTTCGCCACGACGGTTTCCTAGCTAGTGTGTGAAGGCTGGGGAAAATAAATATATGGCGTGGCTTATCGTTGACTGGGCTTAGGCGGGTGTCTGGATTGTGGAGCATGCTCTACTATCTCCGCAACGACCCGGATAAGATAAAGTGGTCTCAGAGTCGCCGGGGCCTTGACCCGGGCGTGGTGGACGAGGCTAGGAGGCTTGACGAGCTCTGGAGAAGGGCTCAGGCCAGCCTGGACAGGCTTAGGCATGAGAGGAACGTTGTAGCTAGGCGTATAGGCAGGGCCCGCGGTAGTGAGCGTGAAGCTCTTATCAGCAAGGCTAGGGAGATAGGGAGCAGGATAGCGGAGCTGGAGCGTGAAGCGGAGGAGTACAAGGCTAGGCGTGACAGGCTTCTTCTAAGCATTCCGAATATAGTGCATGAGACGGTGCCTGAGGGGGTTGACGAATCGGACAATGTCCCGGTGAGATACTGGGGTAAGCCCAGGGTTTGGAGGGGGCATCTTGAGGCCTTCCTCAGGGAGGTTGAGGGCCACAGCGTTGAATACGAGGTTGTGGATGACCGTCCTCTTGGCCACGCTGAGATAGTTGAGCTGAGGGGGTGGGCCGACGTTCAGCGGGCCGCTAAGGTGGCTGGAGCCCGCTTCTTCTATCTGTTGGATGATCTGGTGTGGCTCGAATACGCGCTTATAATGTACTCTCTGGAGTTCCTGGCTGGGAAAGGCTTCAGGATAGTGGAGCCCCCCTACATGATGAGGCGCACCGCCTACGAGGGCGTGATAAGCTTCGAGGATTTCGAGGACATGATATATAAGGTGGAGGGGGAGGATCTCTACCTGGTTGCGACCGCCGAGCACCCGCTCGCCGCTATGCATATGAATGAGGTTCTGGAGCGGGACGGTCTTCCCCTGCTGTACGCTGGGGTGAGCCCGTGCTTCAGGAAGGAGGCTGGAGCCCACGGGAAGGATACGAAGGGCATATTCAGGGTTCACCAGTTTAACAAGGTGGAGCAGTTCGTGTTCTGTCTCCCTGAGGAGTCCTGGGACTGGCATGAAAGGCTCATAGCTAACGCCGAGGAGCTGTGGAGAGGACTGAGGATACCCTACAGGGTGGTGAATATATGTACTGGGGATCTTGGCGCTGTCGCCGCTAAGAAGTATGATCTTGAAGCATGGATGCCTGCCCAGGGCAGGTACAGGGAGATGGTGTCCTGCAGTAACTGCACGGATTACCAGTCCTACAGGCTGAACATAAGGTATGCGAAGGTCAGGGGGGCTCCAGCTGAAGGGTTCGTGCACACGCTTAACTCGACCGCTATAGCCACGACCCGGGCCATCACAGCCATACTGGAGAACCATCAGTTGCCCGACGGATCCGTCGAGATACCGAAGCCCCTACGTAAATACCTGGAGCCTATAGAGGCCGCGCCGAAGGAGGTTATAAGGCCTTTAAGACAAGCATAGCTCTGCTAACCGGTTAAAGTAGGGAACCTGGCTGAAGCCCGGAGCTTCAGGGCGAAGAAGGAGGAAATACAGAAATTATCTCGTGGAAAAACATAAATAAGCTTATATTTACCCCTAGGTCTTAACGTCATGTTTCCCTGAGCTAGCTGGCTAATGGGCGGTGGCCTACATCCTTAACGGATACTGTTTAACCCGTGTTCACGGGAATCGGTACGGGGTGTAGCTCAATGGAGTACTTGCTTCCCTACAACCTCGCCAGCAGCCATGTAGCTATAGACCTCCCCGGAGATAAGGTCGTGTTGATCGAGCCGCGTAAGCTAGCCGCCCGCCCCCTGGATGAGGCGGTCGGCTCAGCCGTCGACGAAATACTGGGCCGGCTTAAGGCTTCCGGGAGGCTGCGGGAAAACTGTAAGGTAGCTGTAGCGATCGACGACCATACCCGGCCGACGCCCACATCGCCTTTACTGGACAAGCTGGTTCCCATTTTGGTTGAGGAGTATGGAGCCGAGGTCACTGTGCTTTTCGCCCTTGGAACTCATGAGCCTCCCCCTGAAGAATATGTTAGGGTGAAGACGGGGAATAGGGCTTACAGGCTGGCCAGAGTGGTCATACATAACGCCTATGATTATGGCTTTGAACACCATGTGTTTAAGGGTGTGACATCTCTCGGAACGCCCCTGTGGGTTAACAGGGAGTTCGCCGACGCCGACGTCAGGATAGGTGTGGGCTCCATTTTCCCCTCGGAGATAGCCGGCTTCACCGGGGGATGTAAGATAGTGCTGCCCGGGGTCTCACACTACTACAGTATAAACCGTAACCATTCAATGTTCGTGTCGCCTAAAGCCGTGATAGGGAGCCTTGAAAACCCTATAAGGCGCGATATAGACGAGGCAGGGGTGATGGCCGGCCTAGACGTGCTCTCCGACTTCGTGCTGAACCCTGATAACACAGTGGTAGACGTTTTCGTCGGCGACCCTGTGAAGGCCCATAGGAAAGGCGTTATGATGTGCAGGGCTATATACGAGGCGCGGAGCGCCCCGCGATGCGACCTAGTGATAGGCGCGCCGGGTGGGACCGAGGATATAGAGTTCGTCCAGGCCAGCAAAGCCCTCTTCACCATGAAGCAGATATGCGGTAGCCGTGGCGCCATTGTTCTGGTCGCGGCGTGCAGGCTAGGGGTGGCCTGGCCCGAGCTGCTAAGCCTGCTCGAGTACGCCAGGAGCAAAAAGCTGAGCAGGGAGGAGCTTCTAAGGCTAGCGTTCAGGGACGAGTATGAGAGCCTAGCCGTCTCCGTAGCCTACAAGCTCTACGACATCCTGGTGTCGCACAGGATTAAAACTTACCTGGTGTCTAGGGAGCTGAGCTACGGGGAGGCGGAGGATTTAGGGCTTGAACTTCTCCGAAGCCCTGAGGAGCTTCCACGCGGCCTCGTGGAGAAGGCCAGGAGAATAGCTGTGGTACCCATGGCCGCCTACAGCTACCTAGCCCCCGGACGTGGGCTGCAGCCTGGGTAGGCGGGACATGGAAAGGATCCTGTTTTTCAACCCTGTTAAAAACGGTCCAGCCGGTTTTCATGTCTAGATGAAGCCGACCGGGCTTTCAGGCTTTTTGCTCGGCCTATAAACCGTGGAGTTTACATCGGCTAGGACGAGCATGGCGCCCAGTATGAAGCTGAACAGCTCCTGGATACTTGAAGAAAGAGTCCCCAGCGCCCGCTCCCTTATCTCGAACTGATACAGGGGCGGCACGTTTTCAGCCGCGTCCTCCGTCGCCTCAACATAGCCCAGGTTCTTCTCATGATACCTGACTATGTCCTCTATAAGCCTACGTATCTCGGGGTTGTGGACGTTCGGTATCAGCTGCTCCCGGGCTACCGTGAGCAGGTCATTCAGTATCTCCTTCCCGATCCTTATGGCTACAGCATACCTGTTCTCGTCAACCGCCCTGTTGTAGTCCGCATAGAGCCTTTTTATCCTCTCGTTGAAAGCCTCTAGGTCCACCGTGTAGCCGGGGCCGTCCTCGTCCCTATCAGCTATTGTTGGGTGATCTTTAATCATCTCTGGCTCATCCCGTGTTATAATCACCTTCCTAGCTTTTATAAGGATTTAACTTACTTTACAGCGTCTATCTAGTTAAAGTACCTTTAGAACACTAGAGTAGGTGTCTAGATATGTTGGCAGCGGTAGGCTCGAAAAACCCGGTGAAGCTGGATGGCGTGAGAGATGCTCTAGCCAGGTTTTTCACGGATTTTAAGGTCGTATCCGTGGACCCGGAGACGTCGGTCCCCCCGCAGCCGCTGAGTTTAAGGGAGACCGTTCTCGGAGCCGTCGAAAGAGCGGCGTACGCCGTCAATAATGTTAGTGAGGCTGACATCGGGATAGGTGTTGAGGCAGGCTTCGTGGAGATGGCGGTCGCCGCCACGGGATACGTGGACATCCAGGTCTGCGCCATAGCCGACAGGGAGAAACGGGTAAGCATCGGCCTGAGCCCGGGCTTCGAGTTCCCCCCGGTGGTCCTAGAGAAGATATTGTCAGGCGAGGCTGTTGAGTCCGAGGAGGTTATGGAGAGGCTGACCGGCGTGAAGAGGATAGGTGAGAAGATGGGCGCTATCGGGGCGCTAACCAGAGGCCACGTTACCAGGCGGCAGCTGGTGGAGCAGGCCGTTATAATGGCCCTGGTGCCACGGCTTAACCCGGGGCTGTATCCGGCTGAACGGCTTCCATCGATCGACAGAGTTATAAAGATGCTGCGTGTTAGAGATTGAATAGCGTGAGGTGGGTAGGAGCATGATATATGTACTCGGGGGCAGCGCGAGCACCGGGCTCGCCTTTAAGGTAGCTAGGGCCGGCGGCTTCCCGGTGATACACCTAGAGTCACGGCGCTTCCCGGACGGCGAACAGTACTTAAGGATACTTGACGACGTTGAAGGCAGGGATGTAGCAGTTATCCAGTCGATGTATAGAGCCCCTGACCAGCATCTACTGGAGTACGTTTTCCTGGTTAAAACGCTTAAGGAGCTGGGCGTCAACAGGGTCGTAGGCGTCATACCGTACTTCCCCTACGCAAGGCAGGACTCCAGGTTTAACCCTGGCGAGGTAGTGAGCCTAAACGTGGTTGCCGACTTGGTGGAGTCGGCGGGCACGGATGAAGTGATCACCGTCGACATGCACCTGCACAGGTTCGGGGACGTGAAGGACGTTTTCAAGATACCGGCGAGAAACCTTTCAGCCGTCGAGGCTGTGGCTAGATACGTTAAGTCAAGGTATGAGCTCTCCAACCCCGTGGTTGTGGGGCCCGATGAGGAGGCTGAGCAGTGGGCGAAGAAGGCGGCCGCCGTTCTAGGCACTGAATACGATGTTCTTGAGAAGAGGCGTATTGACGCTGAGAACGTCGTTATAGAGGCTAGGCGGGCCAGTGTGGGAGGCCGCGACGTGTTCATAATCGACGACATAATAAGTACCGGCGGCACGATAGTTGAAAGCATAAGGGCTCTTAAAAGGCTGAAGGCTGAGAAGATAGTTGTCGGCTGCATCCACCCGATACTTGCAGGCAACGCGTTAGCCAAGATATTCAGGACGGGCGCCTACGATGTCATCGGGACGGATACCGTGCCAAGCCCGATAAGCTACGTTACAGTGGCTGAAGTAATAGCTGAAGCCCTTAAACAGCTGGCCTAGCCCGGCTTCTTCAACGGAAATTAAAAACTCGGTTTTTCTCAACTTAGAAGGAGAGCGTGAGTGAATTGAAGGCCTTCATGCATCCCGATGAACGGTTAACATTACTCTATAGTCTCAAGAAGGCTGGCTTCTACGTTAGAATGCACGCGTACGAGTACGTCCTGGGCTACGCCGGCTCCATAATAGGCGTTCTGGCGCTGCATCCTGGGGAGAACGCCGCGACTCTCTACCTCAACAAGTATGCGCGCAGCGGCTCCGAGCACGCCGTTCTCAGCGTCCTCAGGAGCATCAGGGACGACGTTAAAGTAGAGGTTAGGATGGAAAACTCCTCCTGGAAAACCAATAAAGATTTAAGCAAGGCGAAACCCTGATAAATCCCGTAATTAAAAACTTGTGGAGCGCGCATGGAAATGGTCGGGGAGCTGAAAACAATCAATCTGGAGGACACCGTCGTGGGCAAGCATGTCTACGCCAACCTGTACGGCGTAGACCGCGCCCTGCTCAGCGACGAGGAATACCTCGTGGACGTGGTCAGGGCAGCGGCGGGACTCTCAAACATGACCCTCGTAGACCTTAAAAGCTGGAGCTTCGGAGGCCGTAAAGGCGGGATCTCAGTCATAGCCTTGGTTGTTGAAAGCCACATAGCGCTGCACACATGGATAGAATACGGTTACGCCACACTCGACATATACACTTGCGGCGCCGACAGCGACCCCTGGAAAGGCTTCAAATACGTTCTCAACTCCCTGAAGCCTAAACGGTACACCGTGGGCTACGCTGACAGAAGCATGAACATGCCCGACTAAAACACTTGTCCGGTTTCTTACCGATTCCCTGACCTGCTCTACCGTTCTCAGAGCGATAGGATTCCTTAAAACGTAGAGGCGGAGCTTTTATCCAGTAGGTTTCTTCTTGGAGCGAGAGAAGGTGGTGGGCCCGCCCGGATTTGAACCGGGGACCTTTGCCTCCTCCTCCCCAGCGCACCGGCGCCGAGTGTAAGGGCAACATCCTAACCAGGCTAGACCACGGGCCCTACACAGTCTTTCTGTCGGAGACTTTTATTAATTTTCCGCGTGATGAACAGGCGCTGCCAAGCTAAGAGACTAGCTGAAGCAAAAACGGCCACAGTCTTCCGTCGCCTAGAAGGCCGTTGGGGCCAAGGCTCAAACCGGTCTACGCGTAGACAGGCCACTAAAATACCATTGAATAGATTAGCCGCTTCTGTTCTGCCTGGCTGCAGGCCTGGCTCGCCACCTGAAGCGGGTCTGTCCCTATTTCTGTCCTAGCTCGGCTGCGACTTCGTCCAGCGCTTTAAGCCTTCTAACTATGTTGGGATGTGTTGAGAACATCTCTTCAACCAGGTCGGCGAACGTTAGCTCCCTCTCCTTAAGCCTTTTAACCAACGCATATTCCCCGGAGATTAAGGCCGCGTCCGCGTGGGCTGTGGCTGGATCGGCTATTAACAGGGCTCTGAAGCTGTGAAGCGCTGAGGTGTCAACCTTTCTCGAAACCCTGCTGGTCGCATGCACTATCTTCGCCAGCGCCACCTGGAGTTTAACAGCCCCGTTCTCAACTATTGAGGCGCTGTGGCGGTCGGCGTAATACTCCCTAAGCCTGCTTAGCCCGAGCACCATCAGGTTGAGGATGAAGGCGGCGACAAACAGCACGAGGCCGAGCAGGGCGTAGCCGCCCCTCTCCTCCCGGTCTCTCCCCCCGTAGAACATGGATGACCACATCATGCTGCGCCCTATGTAGTACAGTATGGCCGGGATTATAGAGACGAGCATCATTATGTGGACGTCCCTGTGGACAAGATGACCTATCTCGTGGCCTATCACAGCCTCGACTTCGTCCGGGTCGAGATTCCTGAGGAGGCCCTCGGTAACAGCTATCCTGTTGCCCGTCAGAGGCGAGCCGTAGGCGAAGGCGTTCGGTATCGGCAGGCTGGAGATCATCAGCTTCGGGGGCTCTATACGGCTCTTTCTCGCGAGCCGTCTAACAGCCTCGTAGAGCCAGGAATACCTGGCCGGGTCGGCCTCCCTGACGCGGTATATGGCCTCTATTATGTATGGTGCTAGAAGCCACTGGAGAACGTTCATGAAGAGCACTATGCTTAACACGGCGTAGAGGCTGAAGGCCCCTATGGCGCTCAGCACTATGCTGATTATAAGGGTTGTAAACCCTATTATGAGGGCTAACGTCGAATACATTGTTAGCTTAAGCTTTACGGCTGACATATTGGTTCCCAAGAATCTTCTCTATTTTCACGGGGTCATAAAGCTTTTGCTATAGAGGCAGCATCCTCATGAGAGGCGTGGATATGAGTGAGACAGCCGTTATCGTTACAAATCCCCCTAGCACAGCCCTGCCTATCCCCGTTTTCCCAACGCCGTATATCAAGGCTATCCACATGACCAGGTACCAGAGGGTGGCGAACCAGTTGATCAGGGACGCTGCCGTGACTGCCCAGGACGCTGCTTTGCCCAGTGCGGCGGCTACACCCTGCGTAACCAGGGCGCCGGCTACCAGCGGCGGCTCCTTCGGGATGAACACTGTTATTCGGGGGATCTGGCTTATCGCGGCCATACGTATGGCTGTGACGGCGGCTACTTGGGCCGTCCTAAGGCTCAACGTGTAGAAGGAGGCTTGAAGCATTCCCTTCGTAGCCCCCTTAAGCAGGTAGGTGATGAAGGAGGCTATAAGGTACGCTAGAATAGTGGTCAGCAGCAGCTCCACCGAGGCAGCCGCCGCATGTATGGAGATGTTCGGCTCGAACAGCGTTAGGCCGCTGACCGGTTTAGACGTAGGCGTGGCGCTCGCCTGGCCTGTGAAATCCACGATGCATAGCTCCCCGGTGAGGTTTACGGTTGGCGCAGTAATGTTGACGTTCGGCACCGCTATGTAGCCTGCGGATGCATAGAGGAGATATTTCTCGCCTATGGAGACGAGCACCGTTAGAACGGCGAGCAGCACGGGGCCTATTAGGTCGGGCGCCTCCCCTATCTCCTCGAAGGTGGCGAAGGGGCTTACTAGAACACCTACGATTCTCCTGAGCACCCCCCTGAGTATGCTGCTCGGCCTGGGCTTCGGCTGCCCGAGATATATCAGTCCTTCGCCCTCTGACAAACCACAGCCCCTCTTTAAACGCTACCGGCTAAGCCCCTTAAGGTCTCCTCGAATATCCTGTAGGTTTCATCGTCGTAGAGGCAGAAGATGACCTCTTCTATCGAGCTGCCTCCGC
>CAYSTQ010000055.1:0-9151 GCA_964433855.1 uncultured Thermoproteales archaeon | reverse complement strand
TAAGTGTTTTTCCTGGAGTGCCTTTCTCTTCAGCCTTGGTTGCATTAAGGTAGTAATTACTTAGTAGATCTGTATAGTTGAAGAGGAAGGTATAGCCGTATTGATGTATAGCTACAGTTAAGTTGTAGTTTCGTGGATCGTTTAGAACGGCATCGTCAGTTAAAGGTACAATGATTTTACCTTCATCGTCGGTTGTGCCTGTGTAGCTGGCTACGAGTGTTCCACTATCCGCCTTGTCATAAATTATTATGGTGAACTGGGTGTTTCTGACAGGGGTTCCGAGTTGGTCAACCATTGTTAGTTCGAGCACAGCACTTGGTGTGGCTGTTACTGTATAGGTTGTTGCTAGTGCTGCCAGTAGTAGGGTTATCACTATAGGTATTACGAGTTTATTCATCTGATCTCACCGAGTATGTGTTTTGGTCGGGGTAGGTTTAGCTTTTTTGATATATAAGGATTGGTATATACGGTTTATTCGAATAAAGTAGGGATGAGCTAAATTTTTATTCTAAAAATTAGAGCTTCGTGAAATACTGCTGTTACTGTTTAACGCCTTTCCGGAAATAGGTTCCGCAGGATTCGCAGTAGTAGAGACCTATTGTAACCGGTTTTTTGCCGCGGGGGGCGAGCTTCCATTTTTTGACGAGTTTTATTTCTCCAGAACCGCATTTAGGGCATGTCGCCATGCCGCCTCACTGTTCTATCTATGCTACGTTACGTATTTAAGCATTCATACATGTTTTAATATCCGGAACCCCTCCGTGTATCATTGAATGTTCCAGGTGGGGCTGGTTGTGGCGGCGCGTCGGGGACGTGGCCGCTTACTATAATTTATTAGCAGAGTGTTATGACGAGCTTTATGGCGAGGAGCAGATTGCTAAGTATAACCTTGTTATGAACACGGTATACGTCTCTGGAGATGTGCTGGATGTTGGATGTGGTACAGGTATGTTTCTAGACAGAGTTCATAGTGGCGGCTTCAGGGTTGGCGTGGATGTTTCGCTTGGAATGCTGCATGTATGTAAGCGGCGGCACGGCTATTCTTCCGGTCGGATCGATCTCGTGGCAGGGGACGCGCACATGCTTCCGTTTAGGGCTGGGTGTTTCAACTATGTTTTCATGTATACGGTTTTCCAGAATCTGGCATTGCCCTTAAAAGCTTTCAGGGAGGCGTATAGGGTTTTAAGGGATGGGGGCGTGTTTGCGGTTACCTTGTTGAAACGCGTTAAGGGCTTGCTTGCTAGGGCGTTGTTTCTCGTTGAGGAGGCCGGGTTTAACGGTGTTAGGCTGATGGAATCGGCTGAGTCTGTTGACTGGGTTATCTATACGTTTAAAGGAAAGAGCCCTGTACGGCTTAAATCTTCAGTAAATTGCCGTTTGGGGACTATGCCTAAGACTCGCCCTAATTTGGGTGTTAGGATGTGCTGAGCTGGCTGTAGACCATGGTTACTGGTAAAAATTTATGCGTGCCGATATATCATTCCTTGTTTATAATGTGTTTTATTGGTGGAATTATGCTTGTTAACTGTTTTGAGTATATTGTCAAATGGGCGGCTTTAGATATCTGGTGGGCTGAAGGGTTGAAGGCTATCGCTAGGCCGGCGACTCTGAACATCGGGATGTCCACTGGGCTGTCTCCCACTACAGCGCACTCTCTTGTTGTGATCCCGTATCTGCGGCATATCTGGGCTAATACCCTGTCTTTATCGTAGGCTCTCACCTTGACTATCACGTCGCCTGTGACAACGCCGTTCCTATGGACCAGTATATTGGATACGGCGTAGTCTAGGCCTAGCTCTGCACTGATTCTGTCGGTTAAAATATCTAGGCCTGCGCTTATAGCTACTGTTTTTAGGCCTAAGTGTTTTAGCTCGGAAATTGTTTTGTGGGCGCCGGGAGTTATAGGTATTCTGTTCGCTATTTCTTTGAGCAGGCTTATAGGCTTGCCTTTCCAGGTGGATGCATCTAATCTGGCCCATTCGTCATAGGATATTTTTCCGGAGTAGTATGCTTCGGCGTATTTCCGGCATTTCTCTAGGGTGCCTAGTTGCTCATGTATGTGTCTCCATATGCTGTATACCTGTGCTAGTACTCCGTCTACGTCGAAGGCTACGAGTTTAATATTCATTAGGGCTCACCTGCTAGACCTAGTATGCGGAGGGTGATCAATATGGTTGTAGCTTGTAGCCTTAACGTTTGGTATCCGCCTTTCAGCGTCAGAATCTTTCTCCTTTTTAGGTCTCCAAGCAGTTTTCCTGCTGTGGACTTGTCTACGCCTAGCTTTTCAGCTAGTTTTTCAAGGGTTGGGCTGGAGGATATTTTCTCTAGTAATATTTGGTCTTCACGTGTTAGGTCTTGTGGTATCCTGAAAAGCTCGGCTAATACGTCTGTTAGGGCTCTTTCCATGGCTTCCCGGATCTCCTCGGGGGTTACCAGGTAGTATTCTGGGAGCATTATCAATTTAACGCCTAGCTTCTCGGCTAGGGCTCGGGCGGCCTCGTCGGCGTAACCCTTAGCTATTATCAGCGGCGCCATTCCTGCAGCTGTAGCGTTGCTGTAGGCCTGTCTTATATCTGTTAGGGAGGCTCTGCCGGCCTTTACCTCAACTGCGTATTTAACACCTTGTTTTTCAGCTACTATATCTATCTCGCCAGCCTCTACATCCCCTATCATCACTTTGTGGCGGAGGCTGAGCACCTGGTACCCGAGGGATTCTAAAACCGTTTTAGCTACATGCTCACTCGTCACGCCGCGTGGCAAAGTTTCACCTTGTCCTTCTAATCGCTATTAATATGTTGGCTTCACCTATGCTCCATTCCTTGGCGTACGCATCCCGTGGCGGTTCAGCTACCAGGATCTGTGTGCTTCTGGTCTCCTCCTTCAGGTAGTCTAGATGTTTCTCCACGGCCTGTTTTATAAGGCCCTCAGCCTGCACGTAGGTTTCGATGTACTCCTCTACGTTTAAGTCTAGTTCTTTCCGCATTTGCTGTATTCTTCGAACGATGTCTCTGGCTATTCCTTCGAGGATTTCCTCCGCTGTCAGACTGGTTTTAACCAGTACTACGCCTTTGTTAAACTCTGCCGCACTGTATCCTTCAACAGGTCTGAGGTTTACTTCAACCTGATCCCGTCGATATTCAACTTTTTCATTATCTAGCTCGAGTGTTAGTCCACCCTCTGACCAGAGCTGCTTAAGGGCTCTGTAGGGGTTTTCCACCTTTCCGCGAGGCGTTACTATCTCTGGCTTGAAAAATCTTTCCGCCTCCTCCGGTCCCGTTAACCGTAGTCTTTTAACGTTTAGCTGGTTAGCTATGATGTCTCTAAGGGTGGCCGCGGCTTCCCTTACATGCTCCTCCCATGTCACCACTATGGCTTCGGGGAGCGGCTGTCTAACCTTTATTTTGGCAACGGCTCTCGCCGCTAACCCTGCCTCAACTATTCTTCTGGCCGCATCCATTTTTCTTTCCAGTTTCTCGTCTAGACGTTTTTCGTCGGGTTTCGGCCAGGGCTGCATGTGGACTGTTTCCGGTAGGCCTGGTTCGGCTGGCCTTATCATTGACTGGTATATTTTCTCCGTTATGAACGGCGTTATCGGAGCTAGTAACACGATCAGTGTTTTGATGGCGGTGTATAGGGTTGCGTAGGCTGCTAGCTTGTCGGGGTCTTCGCCTTCGATCCACGCTCTGCGGCGTATAAGCCTTATGTACCAGTGGCTTAAGTCTTCGACCACGAACTCCCTTAGAGCCCTGGCCGCCTCGTGTATGCGGTAGCTGTCCATGGCTTCTGTGACCTTTATTATTAGCCTGTTCAGTTTTGACAGAAGCCAGCGATCTTCGATCCTTAGGTTTGGCTCAAGCTCGTTGAGCCCGTGCTTATTTGGGTCGTACTTGTCTAGGCTCATGTAGGTGGCTGCGAAGAGGCATACGTTCCAAGCTATCTTTAGGTCTGAGAGGGCTTTCTTAACGCCTTCCCACGAGAATTTCAGGTCTTCCCATGTGGTGTTTGACAGGACGTATAGTCTGAGGGCGTCTCTCCCCGCTTTAGCGATGACCTCTCCTGGCGCTATGAAGTTCCCTAGGGACTTATGCATTTCCCTGCCTTTTTCGTCGAGGGCGAAGCCGTGCATTAGCACTGTTCTGTAGGGCGTCTTGCTGAACCCTATGAGCCCTGCCCGCATTAGGGAGAAGAACCATCCTGAAAACTGATCATGGCCTTCGACTATGAAGTCTACAGGCATCCAGTTTTCAAACTCTTTCGAGTCTTTCGGGTAGCCTAGAGACGCGTAGAAGGATATTCCTGAGTCGAACCAGACGTCTATTACGTCTGGGACCCGCCGCATGGTTCCGCCGCATTTGCTGCATTTGAACGTTATCCGGTCTACCCATGGCCTATGGAGATCGCTCAGCTTTCTTGCTTCGGGAGCTTTCTCGGCGAGTTCTCTTAAGGAGCCTATTACTTCCACGTTGCCACATTTTTCACAGATCCATATGGGGAGAGGCGTGCCCCAGTATCTTTGTCTTGATATTACCCAGTCTCGAAGGCCTTCAAGCCAGTTCCTGTATCTTGCGCTGCCTGCCCAGGACGGGATCCAGTTTACCTGTTCGGCTTCCCGTAGCATTTCGTTCTTTAGCTCGGTGACCCGTATGAACCACTGCTGGGTACCCCTTATCAGGAGGGGGGTTTTACATCTCCAGCAGACAGGGTATCTGTGTACTATTGTGGAGGCGTGTAGAAGAAGGCCCTTTGATTCTAGGTCCCGTATTATTTCCTGGTTTGTCTCTCTAGCCGGTTTTCCAGCGTATTTACCTGCGTCTGGCGTGAAACGGCCCTCCTCGTCCACTAGAACCAGTAGGGGTAGGCCGTATTGTAGGCCTACCATGTAGTCCTCCTCGCCGTGCCCGGTGGCCGCGTGGACTAGGCCTGTCCCCTCCTCTAGGTGCACGTATTCTTCTGAGAGCACTACCTTATGCGCGTTTCTTAATTCCCGTTGGGCTGGCACCTCCTCTAGCAGTGGTGGCCTGTATTTTAAGCCTTCTAACTCTCTGCCTTGGAACTCTTCTACGATCTTTAATTTGAGGCCTGTTTCCCTCTCTATGTGCGGGAGCCTCTCCTTTGCTACTATCAGCACCTCTCCTTCAGCCTCGACCTTGACATATGTGTAGTCGGGGTGCGCCATCACGGCTACGTTGGCTGGCAGTGTCCAGGGCGTGGTGGTCCATATCACTAGGTATTCTCCGGGCTTGTCTTTTAACGGGAGCTTGACGTATATCGAAGGGTCTTGGAGCATCCTGTATTCGCTTACCTCGTAGTCCGCTAGTACGGTTTGGCAGCGGGGACACCAGTGCATTACCTTTATGCCTTTCTGGAGCAGGCCGCGTTCATGAGCCTTTTTTATAAGCCACCATCCGGACTCTACATAGTTGTTCATTAGGGTTAGGTAGGGGTTTTCCCAGTCCATGAATACTCCTAAGTCCTCGAATTGTTTGCTCATGGCCTCGGCGTTTTTGAGCGCTAGCCGCCTACATTCCTCCACGAACTTTGCGACGCCTAGGGATTCTATGTCTTTCTTAGTTTTGAAACCTAGCTTTTTCTCTACTGCCACCTCTATTGGGAGGCCGTGGCAATCGTAGCCTGGTTGGTCTCTAACGTTGTACCCTCTAGCTCTCCTGTATCTTATGACGGCGTCCTTCAGAGTCTTGTTCCAGGCTGTTCCTAGGTGTATGAGGTCGGAGGAGGGGTACGGTGGGCCGTCGAGGAAGTAGAACTTAGGGGCTCCCTGTCTCCATCTCTTTACCTTTTCATATATTTTGTTTTCTTTCCAGAAATTCTTAATCTCCTTCTCTATTTCAGCAGGTATGTATTTTTTAGGTAGAGAGCCTACACTGGGCATGTATTTAGCACCTCTAGAATAAGTCTATAGAGCCCTCTGAGAGGGGCGTTTTCAACTAACTTAAAGGGGCTGTTCAGGGTGGATAATGATGATCCCCTCCAGAGGCTTGCCGAGGCATTATTTCAGAGAATCCTATATAAATTTTCTCTGGGTCTTACTGGTATAAGGTGGTAGTGGGGATGAGGATCGCCGCCGTGTCAGACGTTCATTATCCTAGGTTCTTCAACCGCTTCGAGAAAGCGTTAGAGAGTTTTCATGGCGACATTGATTTATTTATCATGGCAGGGGACATGGTGTGCCGCGGCAGGGTCGAAGACTACGGTGTTGTCTTAGATGTTTTAAAGGGTGTTTTCGGTAAGTGTAGGCTTATTGGGATTTTTGGTAATGAAGAATATGAGGAGCGGGTGGACCGCCTGCGTGATCTCTATCCTGAAGTTGTCTGGCTCGATGATGAGGAGCTTGTGATCGGCAATACGTGTTTTGTCGGGACGCGGGGTAGCCTGCAGGAGCCTACGCCTTGGCAGTTCAGGAACGTGGCTGGTATACGTGAAAGGTATCGTAGACGAGAATTAGCCATCGCTAAAATGCTTGAAGCCGCTATGCGACGAGGGCTGAGGACCGTGTTGGTGTCGCATTATGCGCCTACCTATATTACTCTTGATGGAGAGAAGCCTTCTATCTGGAAGTATTTAGGGTCTAAGAGAATGGAGCGGCTTATCACTAAAGTTGGGGTTGACGTGGTGATTCACGGGCATGCTCATGGCAGTAGGAGAACTGAGGGGGTTATTAACTCTACTCGGGTTTATAACGTTGCCTTGCCAGCTACCGGTAAGATTACTTTGATTGACTTGGAGGTTAAGCGGGGGCTTCTTGAATACATTTAGGCTGGCAAACTTTTTTGTTCTCGGAGGGTTTCAGGGAGGATTACCGATTTGTCAGAAATCGAAGGCGTCATCAACGCACAGTCGCGAGCTGTTTCATCATCCAAAGTATTATTAGTCTGGGTATCTATTAGTTTTTCCTGAAGGATTTATGTCGATGTCTTTAACGGTGGCTGCGTTTAGGCAGCTTGAGGATAGGGATTATAGAGTCTTAAATGCGGTTGAAAGGGGTATGGCTAGACACGAGTATGTGCCTTTAAGGCTTATACCGGTTCTCTCGGGGCTTCCGGAGAAAGAGGTGGCTAACAGGCTTAGACGGCTTAACGCTCTAGGGCTTGTACAGAGGCGTATAGGAGCGTACATAGGCTATATGTTGACTACTAGAGGCTATGATTGCCTTGCTTTAAATGTGCTTGTGAAGAGAGGGGTTTTAAAGGCGTTAAGCCTTAGGCCGTTGGGCATTGGTAAGGAGTCTGATGTTCTTGAAGGGCTTTCAAGCGCCGGCGAGCGGGTGGCAGTTAAGTTTCATAGGCATGGTCGGGTCAGCTTTAGGTCGGCGCGTAAGTTGCGGACCTACGTCGGTGAGCGTAGACATATATCTTGGCTGTACGAGGCGAGGCTGGCGGCCGAGTACGAGTTCCAGGCGTTAAACATACTATATTCTAAGGGTGTTTCTGTTCCTAGACCTATTCATCAAAATAGACATGCCGTCGTCACCGCCTTAGTCGACGGCGCGCTGTTGTCCGATGTCTATGTATTAAGTGATCCGGAGGGCGTTTTGAATAATATTATCAAGAATGTGGTTAAAGCATATGTTGAAGATGTAATTCACGGGGATCTAAGCGAGTTTAATGTGTTGGTTAATAGGGAAGAGAACGTGTTTTTAATTGATTGGCCTCAATGGGTTTCTAGGGCTCATCCTAATGCAGAATCTATTCTTAGACGAGATGTTAATAACATAATTCGGTTTTTCAGAAGAAGGTTTAGGCTGAATGTCGATTTTGAGACTGTTTGGCGAACCATGTTTTCTAATACTTAACTATCTTCACCAGTAGTTAAGTTTTTGAAGAGGAGCCTGAAAATAGTATTAGATCCTAAACTCTACTGTTTAACTGTGCCGGGGGATTGCTCTGACTGTGGACATGAACAAAGTGGTTGTAGGGGTTGATATACTCCCAGGCTATGCACCGTCTTCGGAGACGCAGCCAAGATACGCTGTGGTGGTTCTACGAGGCGTTAAACAAGTGGAGTCCCTCGAAAACATCTCGTTGAGCGGCCTGATGGAGATCATACGTAAATATAGGCCTGACATATTGGCTGTAGACAACGTTTTTGAGCTGGCCCCTGATAAAAATTCTTTGGCTAGGTTTCTGTCAAGTTTTGAAAAGATCCCTAGACTGATACAAGTTACGAAAATAAGGGGAAGCGATTGTAAGCTTGAGGAGATAGCTGAGGAACTCGGACTTTCAAAAGGGGGAAAGCTCCCGCCGCTTGAGGCGGCTAAGACGATTGCCCGTCTAGGGCTTTTAGGAATAGGTTCATATGTAGAGGTTTTCGAAGAAGAAACAAGGATTATAGTTTCTAGGGGGAGAAGCCCTGGTTCCGGAGGCATGAGCTCAGAGCGGTTCAGGCGTAACGTGGAGGGATTGATCTTAAGGATTACAAGAGAGATAAAGGAGGAGCTTAACCGCGCTGGCCTTGAGTACGACCTCTTTATAAGCCGTACCCGATATGGGCTTAAAAGGAGTCTTTTCATAGTTTATGCTCCGCGTAACCAGCTTTATGGCCTGGTCAAACCTAAAAAAGGCCATGATGTCCAGATCAGCGTTATACCTGTTGTTAAACGCGACTTGGAGTTTTCCCCGCCAGCACTCGTTGACCGGGGGGCTGCAAGACTGTCTCAAAGGTATTTAATTGTTGGGGTAGACCCAGGGATTGATACTGGGGTGGCGGCTTTAACGCTTACTGGACGCCCAGTTCTTTTAACCAGTAGACGGGGGCTTAGTAGGAACCAGTTGATTAGGCTGCTTACAGAGCTTGGAAGACCTATCGTGGTGGCGTCTGACGTTACACCGGCGCCTGAATATGTTAAGAAAATAGCTACTAGCCTTTCGGCTGTTCTCTTTGAACCACCTTACACTTTGTCTGTAGGAGAGAAAAGAAGGATTGCTCAAGAGTATGAGGCTAGGCTTAACGGGGTCATTAAAGTGAAGGATTCGCATCAGAGAGACGCGCTGGCAGCCGCGGTTAAAGCATATTTAAGTTTTAAGCCTAAGTTTTCAAGGCTTGAAAAAAAGCTTGAGGAGCTGGGGTTACACGTCTCACTTAATGAGGCCAAGGCGATGATTGTTAAGGGTAAGAGTATACGTGAAATCGTTGA
>CAYSTQ010000054.1:2204-9416 GCA_964433855.1 uncultured Thermoproteales archaeon | reverse complement strand
CCAGGCACTTAGCATTATACGGCCGGTACTGACAAGCCTGTACGACCTATGTGGTTTAAGAAGCCTATAATCCAGAAGCTTGTAACTGTACGGCTCTAATGTAAAGCTTTCCAGCAAGTTTCCATCCGCGTCATAGAGCCTCACGTTGCTTCTATCCAGTGCGAAAACCACGTGTCTATCGAGCGCCGGATCAATCATACGCTTCGCTATCACGGGGGCAAATATGAACTCCTTACCTATATAGCCGCCCTCTGTACAAGTATAGTACGTGTTGCCTCCCGAACTCTCGTTGCTGCCAGGCTTACAGGAGTAGCCTGCGGCGAACACCGGTTTGTCAGCAACTATCTTTATGAACGAGCCTGGCGGGATCCTTATGTTGTAGACCTCCATACGGTTTATCGTGAACACGTCTTCAAGTCTGGAGACCCCTCCGCTTAAATTATATATCCAGACATGGGTTGAATCGTTATATCCTACGAACTCCAGCATGCCCCACGTCGGCGTATAGATATACGTTGTGCGAAGAGGGCTAGTGTACGCTGGTGCCGAAGTAGAGGCTAGGGCCGATAACAGTACTATAACCGCCAAGTTTCTAGTCAGCACTATCTTGAGAGACAAAACTATATCCCTTTTTCCGGTAGCGCAGCGATCCTCTCTAAGCCTTGCAGCAAACCCCCGACTCCCCATGGTTCCACCACAGATACTCCCTGAGTATAGGAGCCCGTTAGTTATTATTTAAACAGGCTTTAATAGGCTTTAAGCCGTTATAAATCCCGAAATTTAAAGTTTAGCGGGGGCTAGGCTTGAACGAGAATGTACGTAACATGGAAAAAACAGCCCAGGAGCTTTTCGAGGAACATAACGAGGAGGTTAAAAAGCTATGGAGGGATTTTAGTTATAGGAGGCATGAGAGGATACCCGTCCAGTGGTCTATGAACTATAGAATGATACTTCTAAACCCCTCTCTTAACCCTTGGGGATATGGTTTCAGAGAGGTTTTCAGCAATCCCGAGGTAATGCTAAGGGTCACGCTGGAGTTCGAGTACTGGAAGAGACATAATGTTTGGTGTGACTGGGAGATGGGGTTGCCGAAACAATGGGACGTCGGTGTAGGGTTTCAGAACGTCTATGAATCGGCATGGCTTGGGGCAAGGCTTTTCTTCGCCTCAGGCCAGGTCCCGGATGTTAAACCCTTCCTCAGGGATAAAGAGGACATGAAGAGGTTCATGGAGAAGGGGGCGCCAGACCCTTTCTCGGGCTTCATGGCTAGAGTTAAAAGATTCTACGAGTATTTCCTAGAGAAGAAAGAGGAGGGCTACACGTTTAAAGGAGTCCCCTTGGGAAGGATAGGGGCTCCAATAGGGACGGACGGGCCCTTCACCGTGGCTGTAAACATAACGGGTGGAGCCATACTTGGGATGCTGTACAGGGATCCGGGGTTTGCGGAAAGGTTTCTGTGGTTCATAACCGAGGCAATCATTGAGCGGATGAAGGCATGGCACAAACTTCTAAGGGTGAGCTTTCCATATAAGGGGTTCGGTTTTGCTGATGACTCGATCCAGCTTCTTTCACCTAGTGCTTATAGAAGGTTTGTTCTGCCGCTACATAAAGAGATAGTGAAAACGTTCTGTGTCGGGAGACCGGGGATACACCTGTGCGGCGCTGTGAGACAACATCTCGAAATCCTGAGAGATGAACTCCACATAAGGTATCTGGACACGGGGTTCCCCTTGGATCTAGGGGAGGCGAGAAAGATACTGGGGGAAGACGTGGTGATAAGAGGTAATCTCCACGTGGCAACGCTTCTTCATGGTCCCAGGAGAAAGATAATGGAGGAGACTCTCCGAATAATAGGGTCCGGGGTAGCCGATAGCAAAAGATTCATCTTTGGAGAGGGAAACAACGTGGCTCCTAGAACACCTCCCGAGAACCTAAACTATGCATATCGACTCGTGAAGCATCACGGTAGATATGGGAGTTAACTTTTGCTGGTATCTTCCCGCATCAAAAACCGGCTTTGTACAAAGGGGTTTCCGTTTAATGTGCGAACATGTAGCCGGGCTCCGTTGATATTTAGAAAGATGTAGTAGTCTTATTAAATATATAATATATATTTAAAAGAAATATGGGTAACTATTATTAGTGGGTTGTTCAAGTTAATCACGCTATGTTAAGAGCTGTTGCGCTAGATATTGATGGGACAATCACAAGGCCTGACGGAACCATACCCCCTGAATCATGGGGCGCTATCCACAAGCTGGAGAAGAACGGCGTAAAGGTCATTCTGGTTTCTGGCAATGCTATATGTGTACTATTAGGACTTAAACATTACAGCGGTGCTACGGGAGCAGCCATAGGGGAGAACGGCGGAGTAATCCTCTACAACAGCAGAATACATGTTCTGGGAAGTAGAACGGATTTTCTGGAGAGAGCTCGAAAAGCGGTTATAGAGGAGTTGGGCGACGTGCTTGAGGAATCAGTGCAAAATCCCTATAGACACGTTGATTACGCCTTTATGTCCCGAAACCCTGGCATCAGTAGGAGGATGATTGCCGAGAGTATAGAGATGATTTTAAAGAAAAACGGTTTGACGAGTTTAGAGGTTCTAGACAGTGGTGTGGCGTTTCACATACATGAGATTGGGGTAAACAAGGGGGCTGGGCTTGAGAAGGCCTGTGAGCTGATGGGCATTAACACAGGGGATGTAGTCGCCATTGGTGACAGCGAGGTCGATTTAACGCTTTTCGAAAAGGCCGGTAAAAGCGTAGCGGTAGGTAATGCTATACCAGAGCTTAAGGAGAAAGCTGACATAGTCTTAGAGGAAACCTATTTTAAGGGATTTCTAAGAGCCGTGGACATTATTCTTACTGGAGCCGGTAAATAAGCAACGGTATTGGCAATACACGGTCAGGTGCTTCAGGTGATGCTGGGAGACGTCGATGAAGAGGACGAGTAGCTAGTTTCTGAGTAAATCAACGATAATGAAGTAAAATATAAAAGCTATATTTAATCTAAATAACTATGGCTAACCTTCCATGAAGTAGGTGTGAGTAAGGGATCTCTCCTTTTCAAAGGCTTCTTCAAGCCTCTGATAATTCTTCCTAAGCCTTTGTAGCTCCTTGACCTTAGCGTCGGGATCCTTGAGGGCTTGGTAGATTATGCCTCCCTCAGCGTCCCGCGGAATTGGGAGTTCCGCTAGGTAGCAGAGCGTCGGGACGACATCTGTCAGCCACACGGTTCTCTTAAGGATGAAACCCTCCTTAACCCCCGGTCCAGCCATTATCAGGAGTCCCTTAAGAGACCCTATCCCGTACTTAACCGTCGTCAGATGGGGCCCGTGCTGCCCCCCGTATTCGCCTCGTATAGCGAATACGACGTCGCCAATCCTGTCCCCATAAAGCCCGAGGACTCTAGCGTCTTCACGTTTCAAGGCGAAAATAACAGGCTTCAGCCCTGTCTTAGGGTCAGTATAGTCGTAGAGCGCCTTGATTATAGCATCTCTCACCTCCTCATACTTCTCCGGAGGAACCACGCCGTGCGGATCTCTTCCTTTCAGGTTTACGTAGATGTAGCACGACCTCTGAGGAACCGCGAGAGTTCGTTCCCAGTCTATAACCCTCTCACCGTTAACCTTTTTATAGACGAGCAGCCCAGCCTTCTCCAGTATCTTAGCTGGGTTAAACCTATACCCGCCCGGCTTAGCTCCGTGATCCGAGACTATTACCACAAGAGCGTTCTCACCAGCAGCTTCAAGTATCCTGCCTATCATCCTGTCCAGACTCTGATAGAACGCCAGCTCTACTTCCCCGTAGAGCCGCGCCTCCTCCTCACTGCTCGCCGTCGACGGATCTATCTTGTTAGCGAAAGCGTGGTAGGCCCAGTCCGGGCAGTGAGCATGCATGACAAATATGTCCCAGTCATAGTTTTCCATGAGCCAACACGCTGCGTCAGCCAGCCACTCATGCTCCATGTCCACAAGCTCCAGGAAGGTTTTGACATCTATCCATCCCAGGTTCAACGCTCTAAAGGAGTCGTGAGCTGGTAGCGGAAGACCGCTGGATTTCTCCTGTATCCTTTCAACCAGCCCGTCAGGCCTGGAGTTCCCGTGAAGAGCACATATAGGAGTTATGTAAAGCTTAACCTTTGATCCGTCTCTGGAGAGCTCAAGTAGCTTTAACCTAAACACAGCCTTGTAAACTCCTTTCTCGGTCTTGAACTCGTCTCTAAGTATGGGGCTCCACTCGCCCGGTTTAAGCACAACAAAGACCTTGTTAAAGTCTCTGGCCTTAGAAACCACAGCCTCAGTGAAGCCTTCGCCATGGTCAAGCAGGAGCAGATGCCATTCCACTGGATTAACCTTGAACTTCGAGGATGGGAAGTCGATTGTGAGAACAGCTTCGAGAGCTCTCGCGATATCTTTCGGTATACCTGTCCATCCTTCAGCCTTCCTGAGCTCGATGACCCTGGCCAGCGGGTATTCCTCTGTTGAGAAAAGCATGTTTGAGCAGAGCGTGCACCTATAGCCAGAGCTTATCTTGGGGTCTGTCCTCCACTCGTTTATTGCGAGGCCAGCCCCGCCTATCTGAATCACGTTTTTCCCTCTCGGCGGCCAGGTGGAGGGATAGTTGAGAATCAGCGTTTTCTTACCTGCCCTTTCAGCCGCCTCCCATAGATACTCTGCTTTGCAGTCGCTGGAGTCAAAGGCCTCATATGTCTGGCTAAGCGGCATGCCGGGCTTATGCATGTTGAAGCAGGTTACGCCGTGTGTCCCGGGCCAGGCACCAGTGACTATGGTGGTCCAGTTAGGCGGGGTTATAGTGGGGTGGGGCACGAGACAGTTCTCCGCGTAAACTCCTTTCTCGATCAGCCTCTTTATATTGGGTAGTTTACCGTCAACAGCATACCTGTAGACCCTCTCAGGGATTGGAGCGTCGAGCCCTATTATAACTACTTTATTGGGCTTGCACATGTTTATTAGTAAAGCTTTAACTGTATAAATACATTTGGAGAAGATCTAGAAACATTTCTGGGATGGCTCCCCGATAGCTTTATGGGAATGTTAATATATGACTTTCGTCATATAAGGCTAACTATGAGAGTAAACGTGTTCGAGCTGGCATACAGATATGTTTACCCTTCAGTTAGAAGAAGACTTGTCCAAATCCTCTACCTGAATTTCAGGCTTAAACAAATGGAGATATCGAGGCTTCTAGGGCTGACCCAGTCAGCTGTATCAAGATATATTACCAGCAGCAGAGGAGTATTCGTGGACATTTCGAGATTCGGTGACATCGACCAAGCCATTAAGAAGCTGGCGGCGGAGATAGTGAATAACGGTTTAGACAAGTACACAGTGCAATACGAGTTAGCTAGGATTACATTGAAGGCTCTAGGTCGAGGATATCTATGCGGCTTCCATAGGAAGCTAGAGGAAGATGTCGACCTGAGAAAGTGCAGGACCTGTCTAAACCTATTCAGGACATTCATTTATTGATATTTTACCAGTACTAAAGCACGAAGATCCCCGGTGGAAGGTGTTCAGCCGTTAGTGCTGCAATATTAAACATACTGATGATAGAAAAGTACTGTTGAATGAGGTTACTCATGAGAGATAGATATCGTCCACTTAGTTCTATGTATGAAAAGATGCAGTGCGGCTTGTTTCCTAAGGAAATCTTTATAAGGTTGTTTGTCTTATATGACACGGGTCATAAAATACCCATAACAGATTTAGAAGAAAGAATAACCCGCCTGAAAAACGCCTTAAAAAGAATACATGAAGAAGAGGATCCTGAAAAGGTAAAAGAAGAGGTTAAGGATGTTTTAAAGAGCTTAAAGCCTTGGGAAATACCGCTTATCGAGCAGACACTGTTTAAAGAAGGAGTAGACGTCTCCAGGATTGTTAGAATGTGTGACATCCATGTTGAACTATTCAGGGAGGCATTAATACCGCAGGAGCTGAGGAGGCTGCCTGAGGGACATCCCCTGCACACGCTTATCAAAGAGAATGCTGAAGTCCTTAAATATGCTGAAAAAATAGGGTTATACGCGAATATCCTGGAGAGCACCACCAGCCCCAGGGAGACCCTAGAGGAAACATACGGGAACCTCACGAAGCTTAGCGAGCTAAGGAGTCATTTCGCAAGAGAGCAAATGCTCGTGTTCCCATATCTAGAGAGAAGAGGAATAACCGCTGTGCCAAGAGTACTCTGGTCTAAACAGGACCAAGTTATGAGCAAGATAAGATATGTTAGAAAGAGCATCAGTGATCTTCTACAGGAAAAATTTTTAGAAAAAGAGGAGTTAAAGGAGCTTAAGAGACGGCTCCTAGATCTTTCCAAAGCCTTAATGGACATGGTTTTCCGGGAAAACAACATTTTATATCCTACATTAAACGTGTTGCTGTCCGAAGGAGAGTGGGCCGCCATAAAGGAAGAGGAGGAACTCATAGGATACTTTAGGGTAAGGCCCGGCGAGGCTTGGAAACCCGAGGCTGATCCCATATATCCATACCAGATAAAGCAAGGCGTAGAGCTGGCTCAGCTAGACAAGCTACCGGAGAAAGTTAGAAATCTTCTAACTGAGCCGGAAAGAGAGGATTCATATAAGCTGGTTAGACCTAGAGATGTAAGGCTGAGCGAAGGCTACCTGTCGCCTGTGGAGATAGACGGTATTTTAAGGGCTCTCCCCCTAGACGTAAGCTTTTATTGATAAAGAAGATAGGCTTAGATACTACAGCGTCGGTGAAAGGGTTTTCGCCCGAGCTAAAACTGTTCTTGGGAGACGCGTGCAGATGTGTCATCCGCCTAGAAGCGTGCATATAGTGGAGAAAATAATCGGCGAGTTTAAAGCCGGTAGAAGGAACGTAGCGGAGTTCTGGGTAAACATCGGTGGAAGACTGATCTACATAAGGTATTTCCCGGTCAGGGACAAGGCTGGCAATTACCTGGGTACTCTGGAGGTAGTTCAGGACATCACGAATATAAAGAAGATCGAAGGAGAGAAAAGGTTATTGGACTAAAAAAGTCGTTTCACAGGATAATCTTTCTAAGGGAAAATAAAGATTTAAACGGATAAATGGAACCTTTGTAGCGCGTCTATCCTGTCAGGAGAGTGTATGACAGATGTTTAAAGTCGGTGTGGCTCAAATAGATATAACGCCGAAGGCCGGTATCCAATTAGCAGGCGGCGTGGGAGTTCGTCGACCAGCTC